>WRHG01000135.1 GCA_009783365.1 Clostridia bacterium
ATGAAAAGGCCGCCATGCTCGCGATCCAAAGCCGCAGGAGCGTACCGCCGGCAGCCATGACCAGCGAATTGAACATATACCGGATTATGAGCGTTTTTTGCATCATCTCCAGGTAGTTGTCCAGATACGCGAACGACGCGGGGAACAGCTTTGGCGGGTACGCCGTCATTTCAGAATAGGACATGAACGATGTCAGGAAGCAGTACAGGACCGGAAACACGACAAGGATGCCAATCACCACGTTGAGCACACCCATGACATGGAAGGATGTCCGCACTTTGCTGTTTTTGCGGACGACGTGCAGCGGGTTTGCCTTCGTCATGCGTAGTGCACCCCCCTGCGTTCCATACGGAAGGCCAGCAGAATCATGCCGAATATGATCAGGAAGATCAGCACCGACATAGCGTAGCCATATCCCCAGAACTGGTTATAGATCGAGCGGTCATACATGTGGTAAATCAGCGTAACCGTAGATCTGCGCGGATTGCCGCGGGTGAGCACCATCGTCGGCCCCGCCATCATCATGTTCATCACGATATCGGTGCACATCAGATAAAAAATAGTCGGGGTGATCAGCGGCAACGTGATTCTGCGCGTGCGGGCGAGCCAGCCAGCGCCCTCGATGCTGGCGGCTTCCTGCAGGTCCGTCGGGATCCCGCGCAGCGCCGCCATCAGAAAAATGAACTGATAGCCGATGTTCGTCCAGACGCTGGTCGCCACGAGCGCGGGGAGCGCTGTCTTGACATCGTGCAGCCAGTTCACCTTGATGCCGAGTGCGTAGTTCAGATACCCGACCGTCGGATTAAGCAGGAGCTTGAAAATCATGCACGTCGTCGACATCGAAACCGCCATCGGGAGTGAGAACAACATTTCCGATACGCGGCTACAACTCCTCTCCCGTTCCGCCATCAGCGCGAGAAACAGGCTGATCAACAGGCTGGACGGCACGCCCATCGCCGTGTATTTGAGGCTATTGACCAGCGCTTCTAAAAAATTTTTGTTGGCGAGCACGCCCCGATAGTTTGCCAACCCCAAAAAACGGGTTGCCTGACCGTAAATGTTCACCACAAACAGGCTATTGTAAAATGTGCGCAGAAAGGGATAATATGTGAACATCACCGCGAAAATCAACGCTGGAAGCGCATACACATATGGTTCCAGGGTGCGGTAATTCCGCAATCCCCGGCGCCTTCCCGCTGCGTGCGCCCGCGTACGCCTCATCGCGCATCTCCCGCCTTTCGTGTTCTGATGATGTGTATAGGATAGCATATGCGCAACAATAATTCAATATCATTGAAAATTGTTTTCATCTGTTCCGTAATTCTTTACACGAAGAATCCAAACCAGCAAGTGCTTCTCATTGATAGTCCATGTAAATTAGGTTTTTTGAAATCCATGCAAGCTGTGTTCTATGCATCTTGAAATTTTATTTCTCGCGCTGTATACTGGACATGGCATTCCAACGCGAGGAGAACTGCGATGACGTTTTACGATACCGTTGCGTCGCTGTATGACGGTCTGACAGCACGAGAAAAAAAGGTGGTTGACCACATCATGGCGCGGCCGGAAGAGGCGATGACGCTGAACACAAAGGATTTGGGTCAGCGCGCCGGCGCCTCGTCGGCGACGATCGTCCGCCTTGCCCAAGCGCTTGGATACAGCTCCTATCAGCAGATGATGATCGATCTGGCGCGGAGCGGGGCCAAACCACCGGAGCAGGAAACCGTAGCGCTGTCCGGCATGATCGAAGCGCGCCTGATGCAGCTTTTGGGTATCGTACAGGCTTCGATCGCCCGAACATCCGCCATCATCGACGTGGATGTGCTCCGCGAGGCCGCCCGTCAGGTCAACGCCGCCACGATGATATATCTGTACGGGGTCGGCGCGTCCGGATTGGTTGCCCAGGATCTGATGCAGAAGCTCATTTTCATCAATCGGCAAAGCGTTTTCCACAGCGACTACTCGCTCAGTATCGCGAGCACCGCGCACATCACCCCGGACGATCTGGCCATCGGGTTTTCCTATAGCGGCCGAAACCGCGAAGTCCTCTTCGCGATCGAAGCCGCGAAGGAAAACGGGGCCAAAACAATCGGCTTTACCCGCACAAACTCCCAGTTATCAAAGCTGGTCGACTTGCATATTCCATTGGCGCATATAGAAGACAGCGTTCTGCAGGGTTCCCGCCTATCACGGTATGCGCAGTCCGTCGCCGTGGACATGCTGTACATGCTGCTCCATGACGGCTCACAAGAAAACCAGGAGCATGTAGCGGAAACAAATCGGCTGGTAAACAAACACAGTGCTGGGCGCAGAATATAATCAAAGGCCGTAATTGGGAATGTCCTGAGCGTCAGCGGCGAGTGATACCATGCGAATGCGGACGACCGGACGGGGCTTCCTCTTATCGGAGTTTATACAGATGGCAGACATGGTGACGCAATATGTGATCGGGCCGTTTCAGTCGCTAAAGCGGGAGTGTTGAACATACCCAAAGTGCAAAGATGCGCCCTTCAACAGAGCGCATCACATTGTCTCCGGTTTAACGGTAACAGGGTTGGGTGCATTTTTTCGCCGGTTTTCGGGAAAATCCGTTAGAAGATATACCCTGTTTACTCTTCCAAGAACACATATGGAATACTATTTCGCTGCGCGTATTGCTCGGCATAGTTGCCCTTCGCTACGCTCAGGGTGAGTTTCTCGCAGCCGATGAAAGCTCCTTTACCAATGCTGGTTACGCTGGCGGGGATGGTCACGCTGATCAGGCTATCGCACATAAAGAAAGCATAGTCGCCGATGTGTGTTACGCTCTCCGGGATGATCAGGCTCAGTAAACCGCTGTACTGAAACGCATAATTGCTGATAGCAGGCACGCCGAATGGGATGACTAGGCTTACCAAACCGGAACAACTGCCGAAAGCCCCTTCTCCGATGCTTGTCACGCTGTCCGGGATGGTTATTTCGGTCAGGCTTTCGCAAGCGGTAAATGCCCAATCGCCTATACTTGTCACGCTGTCCGGGATCATCACACCGGACAGGTCGCCACAGTTATAGAATGACTTGGAGCCAATGTTCGAAACACCTTGGGGAATTGACACTTCGGATAAAACGTAACAATGTTTGAACGCTCCTTCACCGATATTTGTCACGCCATCCGGAATCGTCACACCGGTTAACAAGAAACAATTTGAAATCGCCTCCTCGCCGATACTCGTGACCGGGACCCCGTCCAAGTCACCCGGGATCACAAGGTCGCCACTTGGTTTCTCCACATAGCCCGTAATCGTCGCGCCGCTGTCTTCAAGCACATACTTCCACTGCCCGCTGGCGTCCGTTCTTTCTTCCTCTGCAATGCCAGCCGCCATGAAAAGCATCAGAAAAGCCGCAAGTATACTCACCATCTTGCCGTGTAAAAGTTTATTTCGCACTGGGTTTGTTCCCCCTTTACATTATGAGGCTGCCCTTGGCAGTCATTCACGCCGGTTTACCCTCTCTACTTTTTCATCATTACCTTGCATTCCAGGCTGTTCAGATCAAACATCACAATGATTTCGTACTCATTGCCTTTCAACAACACGCAATAATTGTCTTCGCGTGAATAATCATTCGCCTTGAGTCCAAGCGCGACCAATGTACTCACATAGGCTTTGGCCGTGTCGAGCCCGGTATCCGTCAGCGTCACAAACAAGCCGTTTTCGGATTCCGGTGAATCGCCGTAGGCAAGGGTGACTTTGCCTTCTATTTTGGGAAACGCGTCCGGCCATGTGTCAGGCCAGGGAACCTCTGGCGCTTCCGGTGGGTTCGCCGCGTATTCCGCTTCCATCTCCGCGATGATGGCGTCCAAGTCCATCGGCTCCGGCGGGTACGCCCAAAGAAGAATATCCCCTTCCGCCACGACCAGCACGCCGCAGGTGGCCGTCACATCAGGCTGATCGGCCAGCGCGCAGGTGATCGCCGTCTCGCCCGGGCTGACGGGGGTTACGCAGCCTTCCCAATCCACCGTGGCGATGGAAGGAACCGAGGACGACCAGGTGAGCCTTTGGCCTGCCGGATAGGTCTCGGCGTCCAGCACGACAGGCATGTCCAGCGGCGTTTGCAGGTATGCCGGGTAGAGGGTGAGCGGTATGTAGGATACGCCCGACTCCGCTACACCAGCGCTCACGCAGGCCAGGAAAGAAAGGCCCAGTATCAACAAGCACGAAATGATTTTTCTCATTTTGACTCTCCTTGATCCTGTCGCTTATTTAACGTCCACCCATGTTACGCTTTTGACCAGGCGGGCTTTATAAATCAGGGAAAAATCATATGGCCCAAACTGGATTTTGATAATCCCGCTGCCATCATCATAAATATCAACCTTGACATCCATACTATGAGGTTCCAAAGGTGGCATTATTTCATGTGTCCCCTCATTTGAGTTAAAATAATTCTTGACCGTACTGCAATTCCAAAACATCGTCCCATTACCTGTTGCTTGTGCAGGCGGCATAGGTTTAAGCGGCGGCAGAGGCTTGAGACTGCTGCTGGAGTTATCCGCAGGCTGAAGCGGTGGGAGAGGCTTGAGACTGCTGCCGGAGCTGTCCGCGGGCTGAAGCGGCGGCAGAGGCTGGAGACTGCTGCCGGAGTTATCCGCTGGCTGAAGCGGTGGGAGAGGCTGGAGGCTGCTGCCGGAGCTGTCCGCGGGCTGAAGCGGCGGCAGAGGCTGGAGGCTGTTGCCTGAGTTATCCGCTGGTTGAATCGGCGGTAGAGGCTGTAGACTGCTGCCGGAGTTTTCCGCAGGCTGTATCGGCGGGAGAGGCTTGAGACTGCTGCCGGAGTTTTCCGCAGGCTGTATCGGAGGCAGAGGCGTGAGAGCGCTGCCGGAGTTACCCACAGACTGAATCGGCGGCAAAGGCTGGAGCCCGCTGCCGGAGTTATCCGCAGGCTGAAGCGGCGGTAAAGGCTGGAGGCTGG
This sequence comes from Clostridia bacterium, assembly GCA_009783365.1. Next base: position 4,951 of record WRHG01000135.1, read on the forward strand.
AGTTGGTGTTTGTTGATGGCGTAAGCGGGTCCAGAGGCCTCAAAGGCGGATAGAGCGTAAACGTAATATCGGTTAGTGGACCTGCATGGGCAAGTTCCCCGGACGTATGCTGCACCGCCGCTTGATAATAGGCTGAATCCAAAACCACCGACAGCGCCCCGTTACCAGTATAGCTGCCATATATGCTACCGCCAGTTTTTACTGCCTTGAAATCCAGTGTACAATCCCACTTCGAATACTTATCGGCGATATGAGTTTGTGTATCGCTCGCGACGATCGTATACGTTCCTACCAAATCCATGATCTGTGGCTTGATTGGCCTGAACGGTTTTTCAGTCACTTCCTCCGGATCAATCTCTATGGGAATATTGTCCTCCGGCTGCGGCTCTTCCGGCGGATCCTCCTCCGGCGGCGTAGTGGGCGGCGGCGGAGGCGGCGGCGGATCATCGGGTTTTA
>WRHG01000136.1 GCA_009783365.1 Clostridia bacterium
CTTCCTGGCTTTGGCGGTGATGATCTTCGGCAACTGGAAGCCCCTGAACATCCTGGGAGCCTCCCTGTTTTTCGCCCTGTTTAAGATCATCGGATCCTATGCCGGTTCCATTCCCTTCCTGCCTAAGTTTGAAACCATAAAATCCAGCGATTATATTTACCTGATGCTTCCCTACATCGTCACCATGATCCTGCTGATCTTAACCAGCAAGCGCAGCAGAGCCCCCAAGGCCGAGGGCATTCCCTACGACAAGGGAGGCGGCCACGGCTAACCGGAGCCGACGTTCCCGGCTCACTGCCGGTTTACCTAAAGAGGGGTTGACATCCTCGATCAATAAGGATGTCAACCCCTCTTTGGATGGTTCCGCACGGTTCCCGTTACTGCGCGATGGGATGTTACGACAACGTCGCGATCATGTCGATCGCCGCTTGGTATGCCTGATCCAAGGCCTCATACAGGCCGGTCACGTCGGTATCCTCGCTAGCCCGCAGCGCGTTCATCATGGCTGTAGACGCCTCAAATACAGGCGTCAGGCCCAGGTTTCCGCTGAGACCCTTCAGGGAATGGGCGGCCACTTTCTGGGCCTCCCGGTCGCCGGATGCCATGGCGTCCCGCAAGGAGCCCATGGTCTGATCTTTCGGGAAACCCAGCAAAAACCGCATCATCAGCGCCTCGTTACCGCCAAAGCGGGCCATGGTGCCTGTTACGTCCATCCCAAAATCCGTCAGTTTTCGAAGCGCTGTTTCGTCCATGTTTTCCTCCCAATTACAGGTCTTTATTCGCGGAAGCGAGAGAATTCAAGTGTGGCAAACGAACCATATGGGTAAGAATATCACCGCCGAAAGGTTTTGTCAATTCCAATAGCGGTTTCATACGGTTCGCTTTTTGCCGCGCTGCCAGCGGTCCCTCAGGTAGTGGGACAGGGCGCGGCAATCCATCACAACGCCGTCAAAGAGGCGGGCCCGCACCGCGCTAACGATCACCACCATCACCACCGGGCCTAAAATCAACCCGACGATGCCCCCCAGATGCAAGCCCGCAAACATACCGATCAGCGACAGCAGCGGGGATACCCCCAGGTTGCTGCCCAGCAGCATGGGCTCCGTGAGCCGGCGAATAAGCTGATAAACCAGGTATAATCCAAGCACGATCCAACCGTTACGATCCTGGCCCACGATGAAACTGATGACGGCCCAGGGCAGGTAGAGGGTGCCGCAGCCGAATTGGGGAATCAACTCCATCAACGCGCCCACAAGGGCAATGAGCATCGCGTACCGGAACCCGAAAGATTGGAAGCAGATCCAGGACAGCAGCAGTGTAACCAAGGAAAACAGCAACTGTACGCGAATATACCCCAGCATGCCTTTGGCGGCCGACTTGCGGAGCACCACGATGCCGTCTCCGCTGTCCAAAGCCGTGTTTTTGCGAATAAAGCCCAACATGCCGGGAAAGCGGCTGGTGATGAAGAAGATGCCCAGCACAAGAAAATTGATATAAATAAACGCATACGGTAAGCTGGCCGCGAAGGAAATCGCTAAATTGCCCATGTTTCCGGCAAAAGCGATACCGCTCGTGCTAAGGGTCCCAAGGGCGCTTTCCAGAGAGGCGCGGATGGCCTGTCCGATATTCTCGGGCATGGTCTGGGCCGCATCCAAAATTCTGTTGGCGGCGGCTTGCAAAAAATCGGTGACCATCGCCATGATGCTTGGCGCGTTGTTCACCACGGCGCTTAACTGCACCACCAGGAAGGATATTACCCAATAGATGAAAACAAACGCTGCTGAACATACCAACAGCACTCCCAATGTCACTGCAAGGCCCCGCCGGAAACGGAGTTTTTCCTGCAGGAAACGGATGGAGGGCTGCAGAGCGGCGGCCACCGGAACAGCCACTAAAAACGGGGAAAGGAGACGCCATATCTCCGGCACCACCCCCATTACGAAAACCGCCGCCAGCGCGGTGAATAACAGCCTGAGAGCCAACCGTTCCGCCGCATAGCGAACAGTATGCTCTTTTTGCATTGGCAGTACCTCCTTCCAGCGTGGGGCATTCGCGAATCAACGGTTGCCTAAAAGCGTCCGCCGCCGCCGCCGTGGCTGGTACCGCTGCTTCCGGTATGCACGCCGCTGCCGCCGCTGCCGCCGCCGGAACTGCCGGAGGAATCGGCCTTGCGAACCTGGGTGGTGGTGGTGCGCAGAAATTGATCTTCCTTTTCCAGAAGATCCATGTCGCAATTCTGGCGGTAAGCGTATTGATAGGTGGAGCCTTTCAGCTTGTAGCGGCGGGTGACCACAGCCACAAAAACCACGGCCACAACAAGGCCCCCAGCCAGGCTCAGCGCCAGTTCGCCGGAGGTGAGTGCCTTGTTCCGGGCGGTTATCCGCCGCCCCGTGAGAACGTCATACCGGTATTGGCCCTCCGGTATGCCGGCATTATGGTAGAGCCGCAGCTCATCCAGCATGGTCAGCGCCGCGGACCCGTAATTACCGGCGGATAAGGCGGGCCTGCATGCGTCGATGGCGCTTTGGATCCGTTCGTCGGTCATGATATCGATCATCCTGCCCGTGGTGGACAGATGATGGTAACGGTCGGACATGTCGATGTAGTACAGGGCTCCGCTGTGCTCTTCATCCAAGCCGAAGCCGTGCTCGTCATAAAAATCGTCGGCAATGGCTTCCGCGCTTACATTTCCATGAGGCAGCGTATTGGTGAGAACCACGAAATCCATGCCGGTATCGTCCTGAAAACGGGCGATCTCCTCCTCCAAGCTGGTTTCCTCCAAGCCGGAGAACAGTTTGCCCTCGTCATAAACCCGCTTTCCCACGGCCGACGCGGAACAGACCGTGAACAGCACCCCGCAGAGCAGGGGTATGGTCAGCACGATCGGCATTTTCTTACATTTCATCATGACGACTTCCCTTCATAAATCAGAACAAAAAATATCCGACGGCGCACAGCAGCGCCGCGGCGACGCCGCCGATAAGCAGCCCCGTTCCCCATAGCTTTCCCTTGTTGATGGGCAGCTTTCCGCAGACTGTGCCGGTACGGCCGTTCATCGCATAATAGTACGGCTGTTTATCCTTCCCCCGGCCCTGGTGGGCATAGGTAAGCACCCAGGTTGGCAGCAGCACATACCGGGTATCCACCTGAATGATGTCGGCGGAAGACCGGCCCCGGTAGGTGCTGTATTGCAGGGTATCCGAAAGCAGCGGTTTCACATAGCCCTCCAACTCCAGAGCCACGTCCTCCTGGATATCCTGGGCTTTCAGATTGCGCCGCTCAGCCAGGAAGCCGGTTAGATACGCGCTGGAGAAGGGTTTCGCCTCCTCGGAAGGAAAGGGGTGAATGCCGTCGGAAAGCTTCCGGTCGATCCCGGAGAGGGCGGAACGCATCACGTTGCTGAAGCGAAGCTTGGCCCGGCGATGAAAGGAGAAATGGTGCGTGGTGGTGATGGTGTACTTTGGGGTGTCCGCTACGGAAATGTTCTGACCCTCGCCGTCGAAAGCGGCGTCCATCTCGCACTTGGAGATAAAATGAGGATAGTACACCCCGGACATGGTTTGAATATTCTGCTTGGAGAAGAAGTCCTTGGGCGTGAACCTCTTGGCTTTGGCCCACTTAAGAAAACTCTCCGTAGCCGTCTCCCTGCTTACGCTGAAGGGCAGCACCGCGTCCGGCTTCATGTCTTGCGTCAGCTTGCCCTGAAGCACTACGGGATTATGGCAATAATAACAATTCGTAGCTACAGTGGTGGCGTCGGTCATGATTTCGCTGCCGCAACTGGGGCAATGGTACGCCACCTGCTCGCCGGCCTCCTGTTCCTCTTCCGGGCCTTGGGCTGCGTCCGGCTTGTCCCGTCCGTCCGTACGTTCGGCCTCCTGCTCCGCCTCTTGGGCATAGGCTTCACCCTTGGCCAACAGATCCCCCTCCGGGAAATCCTCCTTGCAAAAATCACAATGCCACTCCTGGTTGTCCGGGCTGAATACCAGGTAGGCCCCGCAACTGGGGCATTTATACGTCACTCCCGCCATTGTATCACCTCAAGTGTATATCATATCAGAAAATCAGCGCTGCTGCCATGCTCATTATAGCATTCCGGCCATCCAAAAATCAAACGTTTGCCATGAAAAGATAAATGCCAACCCCCATTTTTTATGGTATACTTCCCCATACGCGCTTTTCGTAAAGCCGGCCGCAAGGCCATGTCAAGGGAGATCGGGATGAGCAAGCGAATCGTATTAACGGGCGGAGGTACGGCGGGGCATGTGACCCCCCACTTTAGCCTGATCCCCAGGCTAAAGGCGGCCGGCTATGAAATCCATTACATCGGATCAAAAAGCGGCATCGAGCGCCGCTTGATAGCGAAAATGGACGGCGTTACGTTCCATGCGGTGCAAAGAGGCAAACTGCGCCGTTATTTCAGCATTCTTAACTTTACGGATCCTTTCCGGGTGCTATGGGGCGCCTTGCAAAGCGCCCGGCTAATGGCGAAACTCAAACCCGACGTCTGTTTTTCCAAGGGCGGGTTTGTGAGCGTGCCGGTGGTGTTTGGGGCCTGGCTTTGGCGGGTTCCTATCGTCTGCCACGAAAGCGATTTCTCCCCGGGCTTGGCCAACCGAATCTGCGCGAAATTCGCGGACCGCGTGGCCACAACCTACATGGACTGCGCCCTGGCCCTTGGCCCCAAAGGCGTTATGACCGGTACACCGCTCCGACCGGAACTGTTTCACGGCAACCGGGCGGTTGGGCTGGCCCTGGCGGGGTTCAGCGGGCGGAAGCCCGTGCTGATGATCACCGGCGGCAGCCTGGGCGCCCGGAGTATCAACCAGTGTTTGCGGGAAGCATTGCCGTCGCTTCTGCCCCATATGGACCTGTTGCATCTCTGCGGCAGCGGAAACATCGATCTTTCCCTGGAAGGCTTGGACGGCTATTGCCAAAAGGAGTTTTTGAATGAGGCATTCCCAGACGCCGTCGCCGCGGCGGACATTGTGCTGAGCAGGGCGGGCAGCAACACCCTCAGCGAACTGGCGGCGCTGCAAAAGCCCATGCTGCTGATCCCCTATCCGCTGGGAGCCAGCCGGGGAGACCAGATCCAGAACGCGGAATACTACCGCAGGCAGGGGCTGGCAATGGTGCTTCCTCAGGAGAAGATGACCCCGGCCATGATGACTGCGGAATTACTATCCCTGCTGAGCCGCCGGGAGGAAATGCGGGCGGCCCTGAAGGCATGCCCGGCGAAGGACGGCACGGAAGCCGTGCTGGCGTTGATTGAGGAAGTGCAATAGTTCCAATTTGAAATGCAGGCGGCGTCAATGATGCAGACAGCTTCCGCGCGGCGGAATGTCCCGACGGGCTTTGGCCGGTATCGCCGGTGCGTGGCGCGCATTCTCAGGCGGACCCGTACG
>WRHG01000137.1 GCA_009783365.1 Clostridia bacterium
AATCCATGGAGCTGATGCCCATCTACATCCAGCCGGGCGAGTTGATCGTGGGTGGAAAAAGCGTGTACACTCTGCCCGCGTATTTTACGGAACGGGAGCTTGCCATCGGTAACCCCAACCGGGAAACACGCGGCTATGAAAACATGTTCGACATCGTTTTCAACCTGGGCCAGGATGAACGTGGTTATGGCCAAGCCAACAGCTCGGCGCCCGCTTATAATCGGTACCTGTCCTCGGGGTTTGTGGGCATGCTAAAACTGGCTCAAGAGGGTTATGAAAGGGCGGGAACACAACGCCAGAAAGATTTCTATGAAAGTGTTGAGCTTGTTTATGAGGGCATCCTTATCCTGCTGGGCCGTTATGAGACTCTGGCTAAAGAGCAGCTTGCAGTGGAAGGCGACGGTGTGCGGAAAAGCGAGTTGGCAAAGATTGCCGGCGTAATGCATGCCCTTGCCCGCCGCGGGCCGGAGGATTTCTGGGAGGCGCTGCAAGCTGTATACATCATGCAATTCCTGCTGTGGCAGGAGGGCGGGTACTTGGTGCCTCTGGGCCGCTTTGACCAATATATGTATCCGTACTACATCCGCTCGTTGGAAAATGGAGAGTATACCTACCAGCAGATGGTGGAATTGACGGAGTGCATGTTTGTCAAGCTCAATTATGAGATCGACCGTACCCATGGCGAGGAGGGAAAATTCCAAAGCGATACAGGCCAAACCGTCACGGTGGGCGGCATAGATCCCGTATCCGGGAAGGACGTCACCAATGAGTTGAGCTATATGTGTATCGACATCAAGACCGACCTGCGTACTACCGACCCTCGGCTGCATGTGCGCTTTAATCAAAACAGCCCCCCAAAACTGTGGGAGCGCTGCGCGGAGCTGAGTGCCGAGGGCATGGGCTTTCCCACTTACGACTGTGACGAAAATATCATCAGCGCGCTTATGCAACACAAGTGCTACACTTTGGAGGACGCTCGCGATTACTGCGCTTCAGGTTGTTGGGAAGTCATCGTCCAGGGCAGGAGTTTTAACCGCAATTTAGGCGATGTGGACTGCCTGCGCGCATTGGAATGGGCTCTCAACGATGGCCATAATGTACTGGAGGAACGTGCTCATGCCGTGGGTATGGTGGATGGGCGCTGGGGTCTGACTACAGGCCATCCCGATAATTTTGAGGACTTCGATGATTTGATGACGGCTTTCCGCGCCCAGATGAAGCGCCATATCGATACAGTCGCCGCCAACTGTAACAAGGGACGGCTTGCCACGGCGCCATTGTATTCCTCCCTGCTGGAGGACTGCATGGACAGAGGCCTGGATATCGCTCATGGCGGAGCCCGATATTACGAAACAGACTTCCAGCTTTCTTCGCTTTCCAACGCAGCTGATGCGCTGTACGCTATCAAGCGGCTGGTGTTCGAAGAAAAGCGCTTTACGCTTGCCGAGTTTGTGGGCATCATGAACCGCAACTTTCAGGGATATGAGGATTTGCGCCAGGAACTGGTCAACAAGATGCCCAAGTTCGGCAACGCCGACGAAAGGGTGGACTCCATCGCCCAGGATATTGTGGCGTACTTCTCCCGGGAGGTGATAAAGCACCGCAACAACTACGGTGGTCCCTACCGCGCGCGTATCGCCAGCAGCCTTGGTTATGTCGCTATCGCCCGTACCCTGGGCGCCTCGGCGGACGGGCGCAGGCACCGGGATTTCTACGCTGCGGATCTTGCCCCCGGCCTTGGGGCCGAGCGCAATGGCCCTACGGCCGCCGTGCTCAGCTGCGGATGCGTCTCTACCTCCGCGCTTGCCGGAGGGTCCATCATGGACCTCACCTTCAGCACCGGCGTGTTCACTACAAAAGCCAACCGGCAAAAGTTTACCGACCTTATCAAGGTGTACTTTCACAAGGGCGGATTGCAGGCACAGTTCAACGTTACCAATGTGGATACGTTGAGGGACGCCCAGAAGAATCCGGAGAATCATCCCGATCTCATGGTCCGCGTGTGGGGCTTTTCCGCTTATTTTACTGGTATTCCAAAGGATTATCAGGACCACATCATTGAAAGGACCCAACTGCGGGTATGAATGAGACCGCCCTCATTTTCGACATCAAGCGCTATGCGGTATATGACGGCCCCGGCATCCGGGCCACTGTCTTTTTTAAGGGATGCAATCTGGCTTGCGCCTGGTGCCAGAATCCTGAGTCCATCGGCGGTGAGGCTGACATCGCCCTTGAGGCCGCCAGATGCGTCGCCTGCGGGCGACGCATGGCCGTATGCCCCGCTTATGACGAGGATACCGGCAAGCGGTTGCGCAACCGGTGTGTCCAGTGCTGGCAGTGCACGGAAGCTTGCCCTACCGGTGCCCGGCGGCGTAAGGGCATACCTTATACCCCACAGCAATTGCTTGACGCCGTGCTCATCGACAAGCCCTTTTTCGACAGGTCCGGCGGCGGGGTTACCTGTTCCGGCGGCGAGGCTCTGCTACAGGCGGATTTTCTGGCTGAGTTTCTCGCCCTGTGCAAGAACGCGGGCGTCAGCACCGCCATTGACACGGCAGGAAACGTACCCTGGGCATCTTTTATCAAAGTATTGCCGGTATGCGACCTCTTCCTTTATGATATAAAACTGTTTGACCTGATGGCTCACAAACGTATAACCGGAGCGGGCAACGCCCGCATCCTAGGCAACCTGCTGAAGTTGCGCGACAAGCATGCGAGGCTGGTGGCGCGCATTCCCCTGATCCCCGGCGTTACAGACCTCCAGGAAAATCTTTCATCCATTGCCCGGTTTTTAGTCCGCGAGATGCCGGCTGCTCCGGTGCAGCTCCTGCCCTACAACCCCCTGGCTGAAATCAAGTACGGTGCTGCTCCCGCCTTCGATGAACGGAGCAGCGCCGTCTATGCCCTGCCTGCAATGCATGAACAGACAAAGGCGGAGCTTGCTGTTATGCTGAAAACATTTACCGATCTTGGTCTCAGCGCATCCATTATCAATCAGGACTGATAAGGAGGTTTCCCATGGCAAATTTCATCGACATCACCGGCACCATTCAGGAAGGGATGTGGCACTATCCGCCCCCTTTTCCCCGCGTTGCGATTACCCCCATGCCCAAGGTGCCCTGGGTAGACGGCGATGTGTTCTGCGAGATCTTCGAGGGCCTCCATTCCCAAACCGGCACCTATCTGGAAACCCCAGCCCACTTCTACGGCAATGACAAAAGCTATCTGCTCATTGACGTGGATATCGCCACCTTGATCAATCATGACTGCGTGGTGCTGAATCTGGGCTCTAAAACGCCTCCGCCAGGCAAAGCTCGTTACGGCATAACCGTGGAGGATCTGGAAAGCTGCCCGGCCGCAAAGGAAATCCGCGAGGGAGATGACATTTTGGTTGGTACAAACTGGGGAGGCCGCTGGATGGAGCCGGATTATCTGGAAAGCGGCCCCTACCTCACATACGATGCAATGCAATGGCTCATCGCCAAAAAACCGTATATTTTGGGGAGCGATACCTCGCGGTGGGAAAATTTGGAAGAACCTCAAGGCTTTTTCCCGGATTTTTACGCCGCAAACATCTTAATGCTGGCTCCCTGTATCAATCTGGAAATGGTAACAAAACCTCGGGTAAAGCTGACGGTTCTGCCGCTGAAAATCCCACGCACGAGTTGCGCCCCTTGCAGGGCCGTCATACTGGAGGAGTAGTTTCCGGTCAGAGCATTGTCTTTGCGGGAGATTCGCGCCATGGCCCTATTTCTTTGCTTACTCCATGCAGAAAAGAACCTGCATGCGGAAAAGAACAGCCGAGAGCGGTTCCCTTGACAAGCGCTTCCTTTGGGGTATAATAACATTGTCATAGAGAATGGCTGTGAACGGGAGAGTAGCGGATAAGGTCCGGCAAAGAGAGCCGCGAAGGGTGAAAAGCGGCGCGGAGCAGGCCGTGAACATGGCCCGGGAGCTTTTTCGCCCGATAGGTAGGGTGAAACGGAGGCGCCGGTATACGCCGTTGATACCATGGTATCAGCAAGTGATAAATCAGGGTGGCACCGCGGGTTTAGCCCGCCCCTTTTTCCGGGGGCGGGTTTTTATATTCGGAAAGGATGGGATACCCATGGAAGCAGGCAAGACCTTTTATATCTCCACGCCGATTTACTACCCCAGCGATAACCTGCACATCGGCCACGCCTACTGCAGCGTAGCCGCGGATACCATGGCCCGGTATAAAAAACTGCAGGGGTATGACGTGTTCTTTCTGACCGGCACGGACGAGCACGGGCAGAAGATAGAGCGGAAGGCCCAGGAAAAGGGCGTGACGCCGCAGGCTTATGTGGATGAGATTGTGGCCGGCGTCAAGGCGCTGTGGAAGCTGATGGACGTGGAGCATGACGGCTTCATTCGCACCTCGGACGAGCGGCATGTACGGGCGGTCCAGAGGATTTTCAAACGGCTGTATGGCCAGGGCGATATTTACAAGGGGAATTATGAGGGCTGGTACTGCACCCCCTGCGAGAGCTTTTTTACGGAACTGCAGCTGAAAGACGGGTGCTGCCCGGACTGCGGCCGTGTTGTGGAGAGGACGGGCGAGGAGGGCTATTTTTTCAAGCTGGGCAAGTATCAGGACTGGCTGATCCAATACATTGAGGACCATCCGGACTTCATCCGGCCCGTCTCCCGCAAGCGGGAGATGCTCAACAATTTCCTTCGCCCCGGCCTTTCGGATTTATGCGTCAGCCGCGCTTCCATCAAGTGGGGCATCCCCGTGGACTTTGACCCCAAGCATACCGTGTACGTATGGCTGGACGCGCTGACCAATTACATCACCGCCCTTGGATTCGATACCCCGGAGGACGCCCTGTTCCGGAAATACTGGCCCGCGGACGTCCAGCTGGTGGGCAAGGAAATCATCCGTTTCCACACCATCATCTGGCCCATAATCCTGAAAGCGTTGGACCTCCCCATGCCTAAGCTGGTTTACGGCCATGGATGGCTGGTGCTGGACGGCGCGAAAATGAGCAAGTCCCTTGGCAATGTGGTAGACCCGGTGGCTCTCTGCGGCCGCTACGGCAGCGACGCCATCCGTTACTACCTCATGCGGGAGATGCCCTTTGGCAGCGACGGCCAATTCAGTTACGAAGCTATGCTGACCCGTATTAACGCGGACCTGGCCAACGATCTGGGCAACCTGGTGAGCCGTACCGTGGCGATGGTGGAAAAGTATTTTGACGGATGCATACCGGCCTTGGGCGATGTTGCCGAGCCGGACCGGGCCCTCATGGAACTGGCGTTGTCCACCCCCGGGGACGTGTGCCGGTATATGGAGGAATTGCAATTCTCCCTCGCCTTGGGAAGCGTTTGGCAATT
>WRHG01000138.1 GCA_009783365.1 Clostridia bacterium
CCAACCGTGCCAGGCGCCGTTCCAAGGGCGCGAGCCATACCAGGGAACCGTCCTGACCAGCCGCCTCCCGGCCTATGGGATGACAGATGCCCGGCTCAAAGGCATGAACGTATTCACCGTGGCGCTGCACCTTCCATTGGGCGAAGCAGGGAAGCTCCGATGTGGAGAAGCGCAGGTACACGCCCAATTCCAGACGGTCATTCACCAAAGCCACGACCGTCATGCCATGCGTGTCCGCCCGCAGATCGTGAAAAAACTGCTGTTCAAGAACGCCCTCCTCCGGCGCGCAGTAACGGGCGTAATCGGGCAATCCGGCTTTTGCAACCTCCGTCTCCGCCCATACCCTCCGGGAAGGAGCCAAGAAACAACTGCCCTCCGAAAGCACCGGATAGCCAATGTTGAAGTGATAAAAAAACATCAGCGGCTGGGGTGTGGTCCCTATGTTTTCAAAGACATCCAACAAGACAAGGCGCCTCTCGCCCAGATAGGAGATAATTTCACGCTTAAGCCGCAGATGCTCTCCATGAAAGCGGCCCTCCTCCATATCCGCCGCTACCCTCAACCGATAGCGTCCGTCGTCCTGCCATTCCGCTTCGGTGCAGATGTGCGCCGCCCCTGTGTTGGAAATATCGCCGTGCAAACCGAAAGGGGTGTCCCCCAGCACCGGCAGCGTCTCCCGACAGGGCGGTCCGGCGTTTCCGAGGCCGCAGGTGGTCAGCAAACCGGCAAAAAAGCTTTTCAGCCATTGCATATCCCTGGGGTCATGATAGCCGGGGCCGGCTATGCCGGCTTTGGAGATATACGCGATGGGTACTCCCCGATAAGCCGCATATGCGATATCCATTCCACGGCCCGGCAACACCGTGTAGGATAAGCCGCCGCCCGTTTCCACATCACAGGCGGTTACGCCTGCGGCCTTTCCCTCATCCAGGGTATAGCGCTTCACCCGCGCCACCTGGTCCATATGCCCGTAACAACGCACGCTTTGCAGGCGATCCGCGTCAGGGATCCAATTCTTCATGATGCCTCCGCAATCACTTACTCAAAATCCACCATGATCTTCACGCGGCTGTCGTTTCTTTCCTCTACAGCCCGAAAGGCGTCCAACACCTGAGAGAAGGGGAAACGGTCTGTAATCATTGGCTTCAGGCGCGTATGGCCGGAGGACAGCAGATCAAGCACCTTGGGCCCTATGTTTGGCATACCCGCCGAACCTACCAGGGTACAATTCCGGGCAATCAGCCGGTCAAGCTTTACGTGGTTCAACTCCTGCTCATAGAAGCCCGGAATCACCAAAAATCCGCTACCGCGCAGCAGGTACAAGCTGTCGTTTAGCAGCTCGGCCGCGCCGGTGGTGTCCATCACCACATCCATCCCAATGCCGTTCGTCTCCCGCATCACCACATCGAACAGGTTTTCCTCGGTCATATTTACCAAAATATCCGCGCCCATCTCCTTACCGATGGCAAGTTTCCGTTCCTTGCGGCCCGCCAGTATGGTTTTACCTGTACCCATACCTTTGGAGCAGGCCATGCCGCCTAGTCCGATGGGCCCCGTACCAATCACAAGAAGGTTCGTTCCCGGCCCAATGGGCGCGCGAACCAGGCCATAGAGGCCGATGCTGGAGGGTTCCACCAGCGCAGCTTCGTCCAGTGGCACGTTCTTCGGCACCCGAAAAGTAAGCCGCTCCGGAACCACCATATACTCCGCCATGGCTCCGGGCCAACAATTCCCGATGGTGCCGATGGCGCGCCCTTCCGCACAACGGTGGTATTGTCCCGAGAGGCACTCTTCACATTCTCCGCAGGAGTATGCCGTCTCGCTAATGACCGGATCCCCCGGGTGAAATCGCCTGGTTTCACTGCCCACCGCTTCCACTACACCGGACCATTCATGGCCTAGGCGCACGGGGTAGATCGGCTCCAGCCCCTCGCCAAGACGGAGCGTTCCGTTTGCGATGGAAATGTCCGTAGCACATACGCCAAAATGCTTTACCTTCACCAACACTTCCCTAGGGCCGGGGGTTGGGGTCTCCATCTCCACCACCCGCAAATCTCTGGGCGCGTTTGCCAATAGTACTTTCATTCTGTCTGCCTCGTTTCCTTCAAACCTGATTCGGATTAAAAGTCCCTGGTATATCCGCAAATCCACCCGCCGTCGATGGTAACGATGCTTCCGGTCATGTAGCCGGCCTCCTGGGAAGCCAGGAAGCAGGTCATGGAAGCGATTTCATCCGGTTCGCCTGGGCGATGCATGGGGATATGGGACAGCAGGGCCTCGGCGCGCGCGGGATCGCTGTAGAACAACGCTTTCGTACCCTCAAACATGATGGAACCCGGCGCGATGCCGTTGCAGCGGATTTTATGCTCCGCAAGCTCCAGAGCCATTGCCTTGGTGAGGTTGAATACTCCTGCCTTGGCCGCCGTAAAAGCGCACTGCAGGCGGAGCGGCGTCAGCCCTACGATGGATCCGATGTTGATGATACTGCCTCCGTGGCCTTGCTTGATCATCTGCTTAATGGCAGGTTTGGAGCAATAGTAAACGCCGTTTAGGTCGATATTCATGATCCGCTCCCACAGATCGTCATCATATTCATGAATGGGCTTGCGGTATTCGGCGCCGCCGTTGATGCCCGCGTTGTTAACCAAGCAGTCCAGCCTGCCATAACGGGCCACAGCTTCTTCCACCATACGGGCCGCGCTCTCTTTGTCGCCCACGTCGGTAACCACTGCGCCGATCTCCCCGCCACGCTTGCGGACCTCCTTCACCACCGCGTCCAAGGTGCTTTGGGTACGTCCGGATACGATCACCTTGGCGCCGTTATCCGCGAACTGCCGCGCCATGGCGCTACCGATGGCGCCGCCGCCGCCGGTGACGATGACCACCTGCCCGTTCAAGTCAACTTTCATAAGTCAGGGTCTCCTTTAATTGATGTATGGAATGATCAGGCGGGTACCTTCCGCTTTTGGCGATAAACGTCAAAAAGCACCGCGCACGCCATCAGCGCGCCCCGAATGGCTTTCCGCGTGGTGGTGGGCAGTCCCAGGAAGATGATGGCGCTTTCCGCCGCGAAGATCAGTGTGAGACCGATGAGAATACCCAGGGGAGAACCCTTGCCGCCCGACAGGCTGACGCCTCCTACCACGCAGCCTGCGATTGCCCGGAACTCCCAGCCGTCCCCTGTCTCCGGTAGTCCCAGACCCAAATCCAGGGACAGCAGAATGCCCGCCGTGCCCGCCATCACGGCGGAAATCAGGTAGGCTACCATTCGCGTCCGCTTAACGTTGATGCCCACAAGGGTGGCCACCTCCCGGTTATCCCCGGTGGCCAGCATCCTGCGGCCCCACACCGTACGCTTGATTACCACGAATGCGATGGTAAAGAAAAGGATCATGAACCAAAAGGAAGGGGGCATGCCCAAGATACGGGTTCTAAAAAAGTCGACGATGGGCGCAAAGCTCTCCACCCGGGTCAGAACAAACTGATACCCGCGGATGAACAGGTACCGGGCGCCACCCGCCATAAAGAGAGTGCCCATGGTGGCCACAAAATCCGGCACGCCGAAGCGCACCACCAGCAAGCCGTTGATCAGGCCGAACACCGCGGCGCACAGCAGTGCCACCAAGATGGCGGGAACCGCACTCCACCCGGAATCATATACCAGGGTGGACATGATGATGCCTGCGAAGCCTGCCACCCGACCTGTGGAAATATCCACGCTGCCGGTCATTAGCGGAAAGCTGGCCCCAAGCGCCACGATGGCTATGAAGGGGATAAGGGTGAACATAGCCGAAAAGTTGTCAATGGTCAAAAAATCCGGCCGGATGATGGTGGTAATCAGCATGATGGCCAGCAGAGGGATCAGCACGCTGAACTCGTCCGTACGGGTAATTCTACGCAAGCCGCCGGTATCTTTTTTTACAATGGGTTGCTGCATGTCTTCGCCTCCTTATTACTTCTTGGCGGAAGCGAGCAGTTCGTTCCGCTGATCCATGCGCTTGCGCTGACCGTCCAACAGCACGGCTGCCACCAGAATAAGCCCGATAAACAGCAGCTGAAGGTTGGTATCCACTTTGAGGAGGCGCAGGCAGGACCATAGGGTGTGAAACAACAGCACGCCCAGGCCTACGCCGTACATGGAACCGTTGCCTCCGCTCATGCTGATGCCGCCGATTGCGCAGCAGATGATTGCCCGAAATTCACGTCCGCTACCGAGGGTCCAAACGGCGGAGTCACTGTTGAGCGCGTCAAAAATGCCGCCCACAGCCGCCAGCATACTTGCAATCACAAAGGCGGCGATCTTGATCCGATTTACGTTGAGGCCTGCCATCCGCGCGGCTTCCTTGTTGCCGCCCACGGCCCGCAGCTTGTAACCGAACTTGGTTTTGCGAATCACAAAATCCAGCAGCAGGATGAGCCCAATAAAAATGAAAAACAGCCAACTCAAGCCCAAGGGACGTTCATTCACAAAGCCAATGGTATTGAGGGTTTTTACATAAATCGCAATACCGTTGGAAACCGTCTGCGCCAGCCCTTCACAAATGAATTGGGTGGCTAATGTAGTGATCCAGGCGGATAGCCCCAGCTTGGTGACGCACAGGCCGTTTATAAACCCTACAAATCCTCCCGCCAACAGGCCGATGAGCAGGCAGGGTACCAATCCCAAGCCCCACTCCTGTGCGGCGATAGCGCTCATCATTCCAGCCATACAGCCGCCCATGCCCACGGACAGGTCGATTTCCCCGGCCATGAGGATCACGCTCTCTCCCAGGGCGGCAGCACCGATAAAGACGGATCCTATCAATATGGAGGAAATATACTTCCAGGTCAGAAAGTTGGAATTGATGGAGGTGGTGACGACACACAGGATCAGAATGGGAATCATCACGCCGATTTCCGGATTCAGCAGGATCTTCGTCCCGATGCCGCTTCGCCGTCTCAAGTCTTTTTCCGCGATGTTCGCGTCCACTGCAAAGCTCCTTTCACAGGGGTATTTGTCCTATTCAGCCCGCCCGGGCATCCACGGTCTTGAATGTGGCAACGGCCATTTCCATAATTTTAGCGTCCGTAGCGTCCTTGCCGGCCAGCTCTCCCACGACCCGACCCTCAGCCATCACCACGAAGCGGTCGCTCATGCCCATGAGTTCCGGCAGTTCCGAAGAAATCATCAGCACGGCCACCCCATCCGTCGCCATATTGTTAATGAGGCCGTACATCTCGTTTTTGGAGCCTACGTCGATGCCCTTTGTGGGTTCGTCCAGAATAAGGAGGCGGGGTTGGGTATTCAGGGAAGGAGCCACAACCACCTTCTGCTGGTTTCCGCCGGAGAG
>WRHG01000139.1 GCA_009783365.1 Clostridia bacterium
GTGAACACCAGCCAGCCCATCAAGGATGCGCATGTGCTGTTCCCGGATGATCGGAATACCATCGGCACCTGTCCCCGCTGCGGCAGTCAGGTGGTGGAAGGGCCAAAAGGCTTCTCATGCGCAAACCGTGACTGCCGCTTTTCTTTATGGAAAGACAACCGTTTTTTTACCTCAAAGCGAAAGGTGCTGACCGCAGCTATAGCTGCCGTTCTCCTGAAGGAAGGACGTGTGCCGGTCAAGGGCCTGTACTCTGAAAAGACGAGAAAAACCTATGATGCAACAGTGGTGCTGGATGATACGGGGGATCAATATGTGAATTTCAAGCTGGAATTCTAAGGAAGAAAGGAACATCGATATATGTTTACCGTTGCTGAAATCAACCTCATGGTCATTTATAACATCGGAACCCGCACGGGCCTTATATCGGAATTGGAGGAAATGACGCTCTATCTGGAAGAGGATGAAATCGAGTTGAAGGAATTGGCCCAATCAGCGATGGCAAAGCTCAGAACCATGACGGATGATGACTTTACAGCCCTTGACTTGAATCCCTTTGGGCTGAAAGGCTGGTGAGAACGTGCCTGCCGCCGCTATTGCCGCCGCGTTCCAACCGTCACAAGAGGGACAAGCGTGTGAAGAAGTGCCGTTTATGGATGAATCCCAGTTCCGCCGCGCGAAAAAGCTCGTCCGCTCCCTGTGCGCCAACCATGATTATGGAAACTGTGTGCTGCTGGACAACGGGTCCGAGGCTTGCGTGTGTCCGCAGCTTATCTCGTACTCGTTGATTTGTAAGTATTTCCGAAATGCAGTCCTGCCTGCGGAACGGGAGCTTCACGCGGAAATCATGGGGACAGACACACGGAGGCATTGCGGCGATTGCTTGCAGCCCTTTATGCCAAAGCGCAAGAACACCCTGTACTGTAAATCATGTGCCGCAAGGCGCACACGCAAAAACAAACGGGAGTGGATACGAAAATACAGGGGTAGGATGTAGAAAAAGTAGCGATAAAAAATCCTTATTTCACGCGGGTTCCAGAATGCATTGCTGATGAGTTGGTATCTTTCTATCAAAACCGCAGAAATCGGCCTTACTTTTTCTACATCGCGCCCCTGTCCGGGACGGTTTTTTCTGTCTCGAACAGGGGCGTTCATTTTTTGTCAGGAGCTATGCCTTACTCTTGGGGGATTATTGTGTCATAGGTAAATCTCTTTTGAAATAGTGCCATATCCAACATGTGCAGACAAGCTCCCAACCATCTAGGCCGTATCCGTTTAGTATTTTGGTTGTTCTTGCTCCTGCGCCCAAAATGCAAACGCACTTGTATTCGTATTTCTTCAAGGTTATCGCTCCCATCTCTTTGAGTGGTATTTTCGGCTTATCGCCTCAAAGCGTTCATATGACCATCAAAATTATAGCAAGAATAGGAAGACTATGCAATCTGAATCGAAAGGAGACAGATAAATGCCGGGAACAGCCCAATCCTACGCGCAAATGGCCCGTCACACGGCAAAGCAAATCACAGGCAGCCACCAGGCGTGGACAGGGTTTCTGACCACCGCCGCAAGGTTTTATAAGTACCCCTACCACGAACAGCTCATGATCTACGCCCAGCGGCCTGATGCCACCGCCTGCGCGGAATATAATCTTTGGAACCAGACCATGCTGCGGTATATCCGCCGTGGCTCCAAGGGTATCGCCCTCATTGATCCCAACGCCGACACCCCAAAGCTGCGGTATGTATTCGATATTGCGGACACAGGCACGAGGGAGCATTCCAAAACGCCCTTCCAATGGGAAGTGAACGAACGCAATGAAGCCGCCGCTACAAAAGTTCTGGAGAGCGACTACGATGTTCCGGCTACGGAAGGGCTGGAAAGACAGCTTCACAGCGTAGCTATTCAGCTCGCCCAAGTTTATTGGCTGGATCACCGGCAGGAGATCCTCGGCATCGTTGACGGCAGCTACCTGGAAGGATATGATGAATTTAACGTAGGGGCCGCTTTTCACAATGCCGCCTCCGTCAGCCTGGAATACGCGCTGCTGTCCCGATGCGGGTTGAACCCGGAAACGCGATTCGATCATGAGGACTTTCTCCCCATTTTTGACTGGAATACGCCGGAAGCCGTTTCCGTCCTTGGAACCGCAGTCAGCGAAATGAGCGAGGAAGTTCTCCGGCACATTGAAATCACCTTGCGCAACTATGAAAGGAGCTATGAGCATGAACGAGCTGACATATCACCGGAACGGAGACTATCTGATTCCCGATCTTACGCTGGAGACCGCCCCGACCCTGGGCAGGTACGGCAGGATGCGCAGGGCGTACCTGAAAGAACACCATCCAATATTGTTCAATTCCCTGGTGTCTACCGGGGAACTGCATACCCATCTGCTGGAGATCGAGGAAACAGCCCGGAGCCGGTTAGAACTGATGATGCCCCGGCTGATGGAAGCGAACAACATGACGGAGGCGCTGAAAGCCGCCGATCCGCTGCGCTGGACAGGCGAGATGAACAACTTGAAAGCGCAGGCAGAAGAAACGATCCTTACGGAGCTGGTGTACAGCTAAGCCTGTTTCCGGATGAAGCAGCCCAAATTCAAGCCATTGACGAAGCGGTAAGCGTCCCCCAAACGCCTGCCGCTTCTTTTTCCCATGCGGATATTGAAGCTGAGCTTTGCCGGGGAACCGGCATAGTAGGCGGAAAGATGCGAGTCTCCGCGATGTATCAGCGTAGGGAAAGCTCCAAGGCGATCCAGGATTTCCTGAAAAAAGAATATGGCACGATGGGGCACAGCCTTACATTTCTGGACGGCACCAGCGGCTTTGTGGATTACAGGCCGGGACAGGGCATGAAACTGGTCAATTATAGAACAAAGGACGAAACCGTCCTTAAATGGCCGGCAGTGGAAAAGCACCTGCGCTCCCTGGTCACATCGGACAGATACCTTACCGCCGAAGAAAAACAGGTGTTTGTGGAGCGGCAGAGAGCAGCGGAGTTATCCATGGCGGGAAATGTCGCTGACCTTGATAAACCTGATTATGCTGAGCCACCCATAATGACGGATGATCTCTCGTATTCTTCCGATTATGAACTTGACTTCAAGTATGTCAATGACCGTCTGATCGTTTTCAATATCAGGAATCATGATCCTGGCCAGTTATCCCCCATAGTGGCCCGTGTTGAACCTGATGGCGAGATCGTAATTATTGATGAACACCTGCCGGAAAAGGAACGGCTCGAAATTCAGCGTGCAGCGGAATCTGACCTGGACATATACAAAGCCCAAGCTGAAGCGAGTTTACGGCAAATGGTTGATGCTGTTGAAGCACCGCCATCCTTTGCTCAGTCGGATGCGCCTCGGTATTCCATCGGCGATACTCTCTATCTGGAGGATGGCAAACCCTTTATCGTAGAGGACATTGGCTTTTCCGAGGTTCGTTTGCGTGATCCAGCGTTGCTCTATCCTATCCTGCGCTCGGAAAGCATGGAAAGTTTACGCCGGTTATTGGAGCGTTACCCGCAACCGGATTTGGATGAGCAGACACAGGAGCCGGAAGCAGAATCGGCAGAGCCAGAAACGGAAAAGCCAGCGGAGACCGAAAGCTCTATGCCTCCCGTCCCACTCGTTTCTCCTGAAAATTTCCGTATCACGGACGATCATCTGGGCGAGGGCGGCGCGAAAACCAAGTACGCGGCCAATGTCGCCGCCATTCGCCTGCTTCAAACTATAGAAGGTGAAGGGCGCATGGCCGCACCGGAAGAACAGGAGATACTTTCCCGGTATGTGGGCTGGGGTGGCATCCCCCAGGCATTCGATGATCAAAACGCCAGTTGGTCACGGGAATATACGGAACTGAAATCATTATTACCTGATTTGGAATACGCTTCTGCCCGCGCCTCTACCCTTAACGCCCACTATACCAGCCCTGTAGTCATTAAAGCCATCTATCAAACCATTGAGCGGATGGGTTTCACTACCGGAAATATCCTGGAACCTGCCTGCGGCGTCGGCAACTTCTTCGGCCTCCTGCCAGAAAGCATGGCGGGCAGTAATCTGTACGGCGTGGAGCTGGATAGTATCACCGGACGGATTGCCTCGCAGCTCTATCCGAAAGCCACCATCACCGTTTCAGGCTTTGAGAAAACCGACCAAAGGGATTTTTATGATCTTGCCGTTGGCAATGTACCCTTTGGCAGCTACCAGGTGTCCGACAAGGCATATGACAAACTGGGATTCTACATCCACGACTATTTCTTTGCCAAAGCCATCGACCAAGTACGTCCGGGCGGCGTGGTAGCGTTCATCACCTCCAAGGGAACCATGGACAAGCAATCCCCGGAGGTGCGCAGGTACATCGCGGAGCGGGCGGAGCTGCTGGGGGCGGTTCGTCTGCCCAACAACGCTTTCAAGGCCAACGCGGGTACGGAAGTCACCACTGACATCCTCTTTCTGAAAAAGCATGACCGGCCTATCGTCATTGAGCCGGATTGGGTACATCTGAACACCACTGAGGACGGGATTCCCGTCAATAGCTATTTTACCGAGCATCCTGAGATGATCCTTGGACAAATGGCTTGGGATGACAGCATGTACGGAAACCATAAGGAAACGGCATGCCTGCCTATTGAAGGTGAAGAACTGTCTGTGCAGCTATCCCGCGCCATGGCAAACATCACCGGGCAGATTATCGAGGCAGAATTGCCAGATTTGGGCGAAAGCGAAGTCATTGACGATTCCCTCCCGGCTGATCCGAACGTGAAAAACTTCTCCTATACCCTCGTAAACGGGGAGGTATATTACCGGGAAAACAGCCGCATGGTGAGACCGGAGCTGAATGCCACTGCCAGGGAGCGTGTGCGCGGCCTGGTGGAACTGAGGGATTGCGTCCGGGAACTGATTGACCTACAAATGGTTGACACGTCGGATTCTCTCATACTGGAAACGCAATATCGGCTGAACGGCCTGTATGATGATTTCACAGGCAAGTATGGTCTTTTGAGCAGCCGGGGAAACGCCATTGCCTTTGCGGATGACAGTTCCTACTATCTACTGTGTTCCCTGGAAATCCTGGATGAGAACGGCGCTTTGGCCAGCAAAGCCGATATGTTTACCAAGCGCACCATTCGTCCGGCTCAAGCTGTCGAACATGTAGATACGGCCAGCGAAGCCCTGGCCCTGGCCATCTCGGAAAAGGCGCGAGTGGATATGGACTACATGGAAAGGCTCACGGGCAAATCCACGGAAGAGCTTGCGGCTGATCTTCGCGGCGTTGTTTTTCTCTTGCCGGGTGTGGATGAGGGCGAATCCCAGCAATATGCTCC
>WRHG01000140.1 GCA_009783365.1 Clostridia bacterium
GCCATATTCTCCTCCCCCGTGCGTAAAGAGAACATGGCCTCCCGGCTCCGTTCACCGGAGACAAACCCAATCTCCCTATTCACCGCGTCGGTTGGAGAATTCAAGTTGAGGGCACGGCCGCAAAAATCAATCGTTCCGCCCGCAACTTTCTCGGCGCCCAGCAGCGCACGGATCAATTCAGGCTGACCTTGCCCCTGAAGACCGCCGATGCCAACAATCTCACCCTTGTACGCCTTGAGGGATATACCCCACACTTTGGGATACACCTCAAGGTTCCGCACATCCACCACAGGCTCGCCCTCCGCAGCGGTTTCGGTTTCACAGGCCGGCGACGCCATTTCCGGCCTTTGGCCGGTCATATAATATACGATATCGTCCAACGTCAGTTCAGGGACGGAAGCATCAATAACCGTCTCGCCCGAGCGCATAATGGTGGCGGTATCGCAGATCTTAAATACTTCATTCATACGGTGAGTTACATAAACAATGGCAATGCCCTGCTCTTTCAAATCCCGCAGGATTTGGAAAAGCACCTGAATTTCATCATAGTGCAGCGCCGCCGTCACCTCATCCAGCAACAGCACGCGCGGGCGCAACGATACTGCCTTTGCCACCTCCAGCATGGTCTGCGTGGAGGGTGTCAGCGTTTGCACATACGCGGACGGGTCGCAGGCGATATGGAAGCGGTCCAACAGATCCCGGATCGTCTGCTGCGCCCGCCTTTTGTCAACAATCCCCCCCTTGCCCAGCGGCTCGTTGCCCAGTAAAATATTTTCAGTCACGCTCATGGTAGGGATCAGGCTCAAATCCTGAAAGGCGGTGGCGATGCCCAGCTTTCTGGAATCGATCCCCGAATGAATGATGACCGGCTTGCCGTCAATGGAAATCTCACCGCCGCCCGGCGCCACCAAGCCAGCCAAAATCTTAATCATGGTAGATTTTCCCGACCCATTGGATCCTAGCAACGCGCGTATTTCTCCTGGCGAACTGTTGAGCCGCGCGCCTTTCAGGGCGACTACTGCGTCATAACGCTTATCAATAGCCCGCATTTCGAGCATCACGGATCCCTCCCGAACAATAAGGGACCGTCCAGCCAGCGGAGTCGCCGCCGGCTGGACGGCTTATGCTTACACCGAATGTTGGAGCAAAAGCACCATTTACTTAAAGTACTGCTCGGCGACTTCATCCACCGTCAGCCAATAGGTGATGGCATCACCGGGCGCCATATTGGCAGCCAGTTCCGTGTAGTCATTCATGTTCTCGTATGTGAACGTAATCTTGGACGGAAGCAGGATGGAATGGATGGTTTCATCGTCGTAAATATCGTCGCGCAGTTCTTTTCCCAGCAACATGTTAAGGCCAAAGTTCAGCGCGCTTGCGCCCACGCCCGGAGGATTGGAGAGCACCATGAAATCCATAGCCCGCTCTTCTTTGTTGAGCTCGATCATCCGTTGCATCCACTCGCCGGTATCGTTGAACCCCATAAATTTAGGATACGGCGTACCTGTGGCGTCAAAGGCGATCAGCGCGGCTTCCGCGCATTGCGAGATCAGAACCCCGTCGAACTCCACGCCGGAGTTGAGGATCTCGGTCATAATCTGCGTTGCCAGCGCGGCGTCCCAATTATGGTTACCGCCGGCCACCACTTCCATCTTATGCTCGTCGATCGCTTGCTGGAAACCGCGCTGACGGTCGGTATTGGCGGGATTGCCGTCCCACGCGGCGATCATAACCACCTTCGCGCCCTCACCCAGCACTTCGCCGGCATAAGTGCCGGTCGTATAGCCCAGGTAATATTGGTCCGTGGCCACATTGAGGATATTCACATCAGGCGAGGTATAAATGCAGTCGGCATTAATGTACAGAATGCCGGCGTCTTGAGCCTTTTCAATGAGGGGATCCAGGCCCGTGGCGGTAACAGGGTTCGCCAGAATGATGTCATATCCTTCATTAATGCTGTTTTGAATCTGTTGCGCCTCGGTAGCGGCGTCCATGTTGGCGACGAAGGATGCGTAGCTCACATTGAAGCCGTAGTTGATAGCGTCAGCGGCGGCCTCCTGAATATCGGCCTCATAGCGTACGCGGTAAGGGTTGCCCTCAATGACTGCGTTGTGGGAAGCCAGGCGGATGTCCTTTGGGGCGTCGGCGCTGCCGGCGGTTCCGACAAACAGCGCCATGGTCATCACAAAGACAACCAGAAGAACCAGTGTACGTTTCATAACAATACTCCTTCTGCTCCTTATTTTGACAAGGCAATAACTTGCCTTTGTCTACCAAAATAGAACGCTTGGCACAAAAAAGCATATACCAGCTCGCTATTCTTTCTGCGTCCACTATATTAGCACACTTACATGCATTTGGCAACAAACGAAAAAATCTTTTTACCGGCCGGCACGGCAAAATATGCGTATTTCCATAACCTACACCAACGCGAGCAGCCTTTCAAAATATAGTTTTGCCAATCGTATCTGATTTTCAATGTAGTCACGATACCCCCTTACCTGACCGTTTTGGAAGGGCATATGGCAGAACTCATAATTGAGGTAACCCTGATACCCTTGTTTCACCAGCGCCCGTATGAAGGCCGGATAGTTTGTGAGCACCGGCTGGATGTGCGGATCAAACGAAATCATAGTGACAGCCCCGTCCGATCCTTCCTCAAACTCTGCATTGGCATGGGAGAGCACCTGGAGATCCCCAACATCCTCCACCGCTTTTCGCAGATAAGCGTCCGATTGAGTTTCCGCGGTCCAGCCGCAGCAAGGCGCGTCCAGGCAGCATTTGAGCCATGGGGAATCCACCCAACGCACGAAGTCCAGCATATCATGATAGGATTCTATAATTGGATGATGATTTTGCAGGGCAAGGACCACTCCGGCCTCCTCCGCCCATCGGACGCATTCCTTGAGACATGCCACAACGCTCTGTCTCAGCTGGTAATCCAAAGCTCCATAATAGGCATGACCGCAAGCCGTGTCCTCGTATGTGGCCACGCCATCGCGCATGGTGATTCCGCGCCACGCCGCAAACAGCCGCAGCACCGGCGCGCCAAGTTCCCGGGCAACCCGTATCTGCTCCTTAACCATGAGCAGCTCGTTCTCAATCTGCTCCGGCACGATGGAGGCGAAGTTGTTGTTGGCTGCCACAGCGCACATTTCCAGGCCGTTTTTCTTAACATAATCACGAATCTCTCTGCACCGCGGCCCGTCCAGATCAATGGGCGAGCCATGGGGGCGCTTCAAGTCCAACTCCACACCCTGGTAGCCGTACCTTTTCGCGGTATCCACAAACTCTTCCACGGTCAGGGCAGGCCGGTCGTTGAACCAGGCGCCGGAACAAGAGATGGAATACAGGCCGAGTTTCATTTTTCATCCTCCTTTTCGATTGTTACCCTTTATACTGATCATTGTCCGCTTTACCAATTCTCCTCCACCGGCCGTCCGGCAAGCAGATTTTCGCAACCCTCCAATACGCGCGAAACAAACCCGTCCTTCATCGCGAACTCTCCTACCCCATTCACAAACACATTGGCCCTGCGCACTCCGCCCCGAAACAGCGAAAGCACATCGAGATTTTTGCCAGGCGCGGAATATTCATAGGTCACCGCCAGCAACTCTCCCGCTTCGGGCTTTTCCAACGCGCCCAGGTAAACGCCGTCATGGGCGGCGCTGGTAATCAGCCTGAAGAAAGACCGAAACAACCGGATGTCCAGATTGGTTCCCTCAAAGGTGACGACAGGGTTCTTTGCATCCGTGTTGTCGATTTCAAACCGATACTGCCGGTCCTCTCCCTCCACCGTCACCGCGGACAAATCCATCAGCATCGGGGTAAGAAACCATCGGGTCGGCAGCATATCGTACCGGATATCCATAAACGGCTGCCTCCCTATGAGAAAAACCGCGCCGCTTCCGTCTAACTCGGCATAAAAGATATCATCACTCTGACGCGCCAGTTTGAGCATCCGGCGCTCCACGGCGGCATTCGCGCCATTGATCTCATCATATTCCACCGTCATCCACGGGCTGTCGAACCCCATCGCCCCAATCTCGGCATCGGTCAAGTGATAGCCCGCAATATCCAGCGCCCGGATTCCGAACAGCGAACCCAGCATTTCCACGCCATAAGTGTGATCCAATTGATGAACGCCTGCTCCGTGTACCAGATGGGTGGCTGAGCCAAAGGAGAGAGCAGCCAGTTGACGCTGCTCGCCGCCATCGGCTGTTGCCCATATCGTAACCGGTTTATCCAGCGCCCCACCGGTAAAGGTAATGTCACGGATGGCAGCCAGTGGGCTGGTCACCGCCAGGGCCGGCGTGACGTTTTTCGTGATCATCTGTTCCTTAGGCTGCAGAAAAGGTTCCGCCATGGTACTCGCCATCAGATGGATGCCTGGAAAGCGTTCCGCCTTCACATAATAATCGCCGGAGATTCTCTCTTGCGCTCCGATGGCCAAACGCAGCGCATTCCCGTCAAAGAACCGTATCTCCACGTCGGCGGCAGGAGTATCGAGACCATATTCCGCCACTGCATCGTCGGCCACACGCCGTATGGCGGATAGTCTGCCGCAACCTGTCATAAAGTCGACAAACGCCTCCAGGTCGACAATAGCCCCGGGGATATCGTCCAACACATAGCCGTCGTCTTCATAGTAAAAACAGTAAGACCCCGCGGCGTTTTCCACCGCCACCCATTCGATCTCCGTCGGCTCTGCCAAGGAAAAGGTCGCGTTTTCGGAAATCCGCGGCGCAGGATGGGCCAGGAGCGCCCCATATGCCAACGCAAGCGCCAGCACCAGGGCGCCAGTAATCAACAGGCTTCGCAGGAGTGACTTCATCGCGTATACCTCCGCCGGAGATGGATTTCAGAAGGCGGATTCCATAAAGAATGTTTGATTCCACTAATGTCAATCACCGATGCCTCCGCACCAGCCACACCACCACGCCGGTTCCCAGTATGAGCAGGGGCAAAACACCGGCCAGCAACACCCCTAGCGTCGTAACCTGTCCGCTTGTAATGCCAAGCGTCTTGCCTGCCAACGACTTGGGCTGAATGCTGACCGCATCGTCCTTGCCCAGCAAATCCCCCAGTAAAGTCAGCAGGTACTCACTATTGGTAAGGGATGTATTGTGCAGGGCCATAGAATCAAAAATGCCGGCGGAGGCGGACATGACGATACAGGAGCAAAGCGGGCCTCCGGCGGTACCTGCGGGGAAAAAACGGGAAAGGGTTAATGCGGGGATCGAGCCCGAGCAATCCGCGGTATCAGCGGCAAA
>WRHG01000141.1 GCA_009783365.1 Clostridia bacterium
GCTGGTCATTGGATCCTGAAAAATCATGCCGATGTCCTTGCCTCGAATCATCCGCATTTGCTTACGGTCGAGCGCTCTTATGTCTTTCTCGTCAAAGCGAATTTCACCGCTTTTGATTCTTCCCGGGTACTCGATCATCTGCATCAGCGCGTTCACCGACACGCTCTTTCCGCTTCCCGATTCTCCGACGATTCCAAGCACCTTTCCTCGATCCAGCGTGAAACTCACGCCGTTGACAGCCTTGACCTCTCCGGCCGGCGTATAAAATGAGACGGCTAGATCCTGTATCTCCAGCAGATGCTCGTCCATCGACAAACTCTTCCTTTCACCAAATTCGCTGTCCATCGTTCAATCGCGCGTCCTGGGATCAAGCGCGTCCCGAAGACCATCCCCCAATTGGTTCATCGCCAGCATGATCAGCGCGATCATCATGGCAGGGATCAGCAGGCGGTGGGGGTATGACTGGTAACCGTTCAATGCGTCATTGACCAGCGAACCGAGAGAGGCCATGGGCGTGGATACGCCCAACCCGATGAAACTGAGGAAAGATTCCGTGAAGATGGCCGTAGGCACCTGGAACATCGTGGTCACGATAATCGTACCGATGCAGTTCGGAATCATATGTTTGAAGATGATGCGGCGGCTGCGCGCGCCGAAAGCTCTTGCGGCCAATACATATTCGGAGTTTTTTAGCACCAAAATTTGTCCCCGTACGATGCGCGCCATGTTCACCCAATAGAGCATTGCAAACGTGATGAATATCGATAAAAGGCTTGCTCCCAAACGGCTGAGGGACCGTAGCGCACCACTGTTGAACAACGCCTGGATGGGTTCTTTCAATACGATCCCAAGCAGTATGACCACCAACACATCCGGCAGGGAATGCATTACTTCGGCGATACGCATCATCACGTTGTCTACCCAACCGCCGATATAACCGGATATAGCGCCATAGGTGGTGCCAATCAAAAGGATGATGATGCTGGAAACAATACCGATCGCCATTGAAATACGAGTGCCGATCATCACGCGTACCATCAAGTCGCGTCCCAACTGGTCGGTTCCGAAGGGGTGAAAATATGGCGATAGCATTGGCGCCAGCCGCTCATGCCCGCGGAGCTGCTGATCGTAGGAATAGGGGGTCAGCAGCGGACCGATCCAAGCAAAAGCCAATACGCCCAATATGATCCATGCGCAGGTTAAAGCGACCTTGTTTTTACGAAAACGGCGCAGCGCGTCCTTCCAATAGGTGGAGGAGGGGCGCATATGTACAAGCTGCTCACGTTCCTTCTCGGTGGCCGGCTCCCAAAGCTCCGGCGAGATATGGAAAGTGAATAAATGGGTGTTTGTTTTTGATTTGCCCAACAGCCTTTCAGGCCTTGTTTCCATCGTGAACGCCCCCTGCCTATCAATCGTATTGAATGCGGGGGTCAATTACCCCATACAACAGGTCGACAATTAAGTTTAAGAATATCAGCACCGCGGAAAAGAACACGGTGGTGCCCATCACGAGCGGATAATCGCGGTTATTGATGGATTCGATAAAAAACTTACCCATTCCAGGAACCGTAAAAATCCTTTCGATGACGAACCCGCCGGTCAGCACGCCAGCCGAGAGTATCGCGAGATAGGACACCACCGGTACGATGGAAATTCGCAACGCATGCTTGAAGATGACTTTGCGCTCCGCCAATCCTTTTGCGCGCGCCGTCTTGATATAGTCCTGCCCCAACACGTCCAGCATGCTTGAACGTGTTAGGCGGGCGATAAAGCAAGAAGGAAAGAAGGATAGCGCGATGGCCGGCATGATGTAGTGCTGCCAGGATGATAATCCAAGCGTGGGCAACCATCCCAACGCCACGCCAAACAATAGGAGCAGCGTAGTTGCCATCACGAAATTCGGCACGGCTATGCCTAATGTGGCAATAAACATGATAATTCGGTCCACCACCGAGTTTCTCTTATACGCGGCGTATACGCCCGCCGGCACGCCCATAAGCAGCGCAAAGCAGATGGCCACAACGCCAAGGCCTGCGGAGACAGGGAACTTCTCGCCAATAATCTGATTCACGGAAAACCCGATGCGCTTATAAGAATCGCCCAAATCGAATCGAAGCAGACGGCCCATATACATGGTGTACTGCTCCAACAACGGTTTGTCCAAACCGTACTTGCGCTCCATCGCTTCAACTGTTTTTTTACTGGCCCGTTCCGTATTAAAAGGGCCGCCCGGAACGATATTCATAAGAAAGAACGTAAGTGTGGCCACGACAAAAAGCGTCACAACAGCAGAAAATACCCGCTTTACAATGAATCTGACCAAACGTTCCCCTCGCTTTCCCACACGATGAATGATACGCCAATCGTAATGATGTTTGACTATTCTACCACAAATCCGGATATCAAGGCAAGTTCCATTCTTATGAAATATTATTAATGCATCTTCGTCCGCTCTAACCTGCGTTTTTTGCGGAGGCAAAAAAACGGTTTCCAACCCGCCGTACGATCCAATGGTATCCAATCCCCGCCAGCAAGCATCCAAGGCTTGCCAAGAGCCACAGCCATGGGCCGGTTATTTGCTCCTCCTTACCCCATTTTTCAAGCCAAACATTGAACAAGTAGATCTCAAAGGAAGCTTTACCCATCATTCGCAAGGGCGCGAAAAGGAACTTGAGTCGTTCCATGCGATGAAAAAGGAAGCACAGAAAAAGGCATAGCGGCGGCGTGATTAGGATAAAAGGATGCCAATACATGCCATTGGCATAAAGCAGCTCCGGATAGCGTGAGAAACAAAGAAGCAGCGCTCCCATTCCAAGGGGCAGCGCGATCCACAGCGCCAGGCGGTTTGCGTACGGCTTTCGCACGCTCTTTCTTTCCATGGCAAAAGCCATGCCAAGAAGAAAGACCGGCATCCGAGATACTGCCATATAGCGGTCATCGCCAACGCAACACAACCCTGCCAGGAAAGAGCATCCGAGTAAAAAAGCCATCGTTCGGAAAGGCTGCCCGCTTTTTAAAACGCATGCATGGAAAAGAGGAGCCATGAGCAAAAACAAAATGAGCGCTCCCATGTACCAATTGAACACAGACGGCGCTCCCAGCCAATACCCAAGCATAAACAGATTACCCGATACGCTGCGGATGATCTCTGTTGTGCTCAGTCCATAGCGGGGAAGCATCAGAAGCATCCAGCATAGGATGAAAGGCACGTAAGCGGGCAGGATGCGGCTCATGCGGCGGCGCCAGTAACTGCTCAGATCATTGTTCTTGCTTAAGGAATGATAAAGCCCGTATCCTGTTAGGAAAAAAAAGAGATCCACGCCTCCGTAACCGATTTTTTGAACATGGTATAGGATACCCGGGCTTCTTAAAGCCATATGAAAAAAAACAATCCATAGAATGGCTGTACCCTTCAGCTCGTTTCGATACCGGCTGAGCCATTGGGACGTTACCGCCTGCACCGGCGCACCTTCTTTCTAAAGCACTTTAATGCTAGGAATGGTTCACATTTCGCCTGCTGCTCACCCGTAGGCGGGTCATTGCCCGCAGCAGCGTGGCCTGATTCATCAAATGGCTTTGACGATCCTGTTTATGCAGCAAAGCCTCCCGAGCCCGCCGTTCCGCACGCTCCGCCCGCACCCGGTCAATATCTTCCGGCCACTCTGCAGATTGCAGCATCACCACCGCTTGGTCCTGGGTAACCGTTATAAAACCGTCGGAGGCCGCCGCCCGTTTTTCCAAACGGTTGGCGTCCCGAAGAAGGAGCTCCCCCTCCGCCAGCGCAATGACGGCAGGCGCGCATCCGGCCCATATGCAGGTTTTACCATCTTGCGCCTGAACAGTTAACATCTCCACCAATCCTTGATAAAACGTATGTTCCGGCGTCAGAATGGATAGTTCAAATGTTGCTGCCATGGACTCACACCTCCAAATCGCGGGCTTTTCGCCTGGCGTCCTCCAGATCGCCAACCATGTAGAAGGCATCCTCCGGCAAATCATCCGCTTCACCATCCAAGATGGCTTTAAAAGACGCGACAGTGCTGGCCAGCCTCACATGGCGGCCGGGAATACCACTGAAGACTTCTGCTACAAACATAGGCTGGCTCAAAAAGCGTTGCAGACGGCGCGCCCGGTGCACCACCAGCCGATCTTCCTCATTCAACTCCTCCAAGCCCAAAATGGCGATAATATCCTGAAGTTCCCGATATCGCTGCAAAATTTCCTTTACATGCATGGCTACAGAAAAATGGTCCTGCCCCACTACCGATGGCTCCAAAATCAGGCTGCTGGAAGCCAGCGGATCTACTGCCGGATAGATACCGATTTCAGCCACACTGCGGCTTAATACCGTGGTGGCGTCCAAATGAGCAAAGATTGCCGCCGGCGCCGGGTCCGTCAAATCGTCAGCAGGAACATAGATAGCCTGTACGCTGGTAATGGAACCATCATGCGTACTTGTTATCCTTTCCTCCAAAGAGCCCACCTCGGTTGCCAGCGTAGGCTGATAGCCCACCGCGCTCGGCAGGCGCCCCAACAAAGCGGACACTTCGCTGCCAGCTTGAATATATCGAAAAATATTGTCGATAAAAAACAGTACCTGCTGCTTTTTCACGTCACGAAAATACTCCGCCAGGGTTAAGCCCGTCAATGCCACGCGCATACGGGCTCCCGGCGGCTCATTCATCTGGCCGAAAACAAGAGCGGTTTTCTCAATAACACCTGACTGGGTCATATCTTGCAGCAGGTCACTCCCCTCCCTGCTTCGCTCTCCCACACCGGCAAAAACACTATAACCGCCATGCTTCGTGGCAATGCTATGAATAAGCT
This sequence comes from Clostridia bacterium, assembly GCA_009783365.1. Next base: position 4,828 of record WRHG01000141.1, read on the forward strand.
CCAAAATCAAAACGGTCTTGCCAACGCCCGCACCGCCAAACAACCCGATTTTTCCACCTCGGGAATAGGGCGCCAGCAGGTCAATGACCTTGATGCCCGTTTCAAAGATTTGGGCGAAGGGCTGCTGCTGTGAAAAGGCAGGCGGCTCCCGGTGAATTGCCATAACCATGTCTGTTCGGGGCGCTGGCATTCCATCAATGGGCCTGCCAAGAACGTCTATTGCTCGCCCAAGCATTTCCATGCCGACGGAAACGGTGATTGGCGCTCCCGTGTTGATAACCTCCAGACCTCGCATAAGCCCGTCCGTGGCTTCCAGGGCGAAGCAGCGAACCACCGGTCCCATATGCTGCTGCACTTCGGCAGCCACAGTCCTTTCTTTGTCAACAATTATCACAAGGGTGTGAATGGGCGGCGCTTCGCCCGGTTGAAAACG
>WRHG01000142.1 GCA_009783365.1 Clostridia bacterium
CGCAGCTTCTATGGCGATGAGCTTTATGGCGGGCTTAATGGATATCGGGGGGAGTTATGCCATTGCGCAAAACGCGCCGATCGTGGCGTTATTGAACCCGGCAAGCTTGATTACAGACAGCTTTTACAGCCTGTACTTCGGGGGGGACATGACTCGCTATACGCGGGATTTGCTGCTGCTGGCAACGCTGGCTATAATATTCAGCCTGATTGCTTATGGGCGGTTAAGGAGGCAAAAGTATGCAAGTGTTTAAAGCCTATTTGAAGATACTGTGGCGGATAAAGGCGCAATTGCTGATCTATGTAGGCGTTTTTTTAGCGCTTGCATTCGCTTTTAGCGCTGGTGGAGGAAGCGAGCGCGCCACGGCTTTTGTGGGGACGAAGACGGCTACGGCATGGCTGGAAGAAGGGGCGACCACTGTGTTAAGCGCGGGGCTAAAGGACGCGTTGGAGCCTTATGCAGATTTTCGCGATGTGCCGCAAGATCCTGAGGGACAGCGGGACGCGCTGTTTTACCGAAGGGTGGAGGTTATATTGCGCGTACCCAACGGATTTGAAGAGGATTTTATGCGAGGCGAGGACGTGAAACTTGGCCGTACCACCGTGCCGGACAGCATTGGGGGCTATGCCATTGACGCTAGGGTGGATAAGTACCTAAACACCGCCCGCATATACCGGGATCATATGCCCGAGCTCGACGCTTCGGAAGTGGCGGCGCGCACTTTAGAGGATCTGCAGATTGAAGCGGATGTTTCATTCTTTGAGGGCCATGTAGTAGATATACGCGTTGCGTATTGTAATAGTTTTTTCAACTACATGAGCTATACCATGCTGATCGTAATGATCCTTGGGGTTTCCACCGCAATGATCGCGTTTGACACGAAAGAAATACGGCTGCGCAACGCGGCCTCTCCTCTGGCACCAACTGCGGTCAGCCGGCAGTTGTACGGCGGAAGCCTTGTATTGGCTATGATCGTCGGTGCGGCCATGCTCCTGCTTGCCATAGGTATATACGGCGACATCGTGACAGGACCGCAAGGCGGATTGCTTGGGCTGAATGTGACGGTTTTCAGCTTGGTCGCTCTCAGCCTCAGTTTTCTGACATCGAATTTCATCAGGAACAGAAACGTAGCCAATGGAGTGGCCAACGTGATCAGTTTGGGCACCAGTTTTATCAGCGGCGCTTTTGTGCCCCAGGCGATGCTGGGCCCCTCGGTCCTCTTTGCAGCCAGCTTTACACCTTCCTACTGGTTCATCAAGGCGAACAACGATATCTTCTCTTTGACCCGTTTTGACTGGTCCGGCGCTTCCAGGGTTTTTGCCAGCATTGGCATCGAGGTCACATTCGCAGTGGCATTTTTTGTTGTGTCGCAGGTATATGTAAAGTATAAAATGGGATAGCGGGAAGCGGCGGAGACGTAAGATGAGTGTTGACGTGAAATTCTTCGCGGAGCGTGAAATATTGGGTTTAAAAACCACGGAAGGATTTAGATTGACTGGTCGCGAATCGCTGAAGAAAGGGGGATGCGGCATGAAAGTGAAATGGGGCGTGATTGGCGCGGCGGGCATTGCGGATAGGCGTACCATACCGGGGATGCTGTTGGCCCGGAATGCGGAGCTTACGGCTGTGATGGAAATCAACAGGGAATTGGCGGAGATCATTAGGCTTAAGTATGGCGCTCAATACGCATTTGCAAATGAAGCAGATCTCTTGGCAAACAGTGAGGTACAGGCTGTTTATATCGCCTCTCCGGTGGCGTATCATTTTGAGCAGATCATCCTGGCGGCGGATGCAGGTAAAGACGTATTGGTGGAAAAGCCGATAGCGCTGACTGCGGCGCAGGCTCAGGAAGCAGTGGATTATTGCGCGAAAAAAGGAGTGCGGTTGGCGGCGGGTTTTATGATGCGGTATGCGGCGTACCATCAGGAAATGAAACATTTGATAGCGCAGGGAAAGCTGGGCAGCATTGTTACCGCTTCCGGCCAATTCAGTTGCTGGTACCCGGATATGGATGGCGCTTGGCGGCAGAATAAAAAACAGTCGGGCGGCGGCGCGCTCATGGATATGGGGGTGCACCTGATTGACCTTTTACAGTATATCATGGGCAGCCAGATCATACAGGTGGCGGCTATGAACGAGACCAAAACCTTCCGCTATGAGGTAGACGACTCCTCCGCCCTGCTGGTACGGTTCGCCAACGGCGCGTTTGGTAACATCAATTCCAATTTTAATATTCCTGACGAGGCAGCCAAATGGCGTATTGAATTTTATGGGACGCAGGGCAGGATCATCGGGGACGAGACCATCGGCCAGGTGGAAGCGGGTAATATCGACGCGTTGTTCGTAACGGAGCGGCAAGGTTATGATGCCGCACAGAACAGGAAGTTTATCGAAAAAGCGGATATATCCGTGGAGTTGGGCAACATGTATACCAAAGAAATCGAATCCTTCAGCCGTTCCATACAGGAGGGTACGCCATTGGAATGCCCTGCCGCGGATGCGGTATTTACGCAGAAAATCATAGAAGCCGCTTACCGCTCCACAGAGGAGAAGCGGTTTGTTGATATTGATGCATAGTATCCGCGAAGCGCAATCATTTTCTCCTTTGATACGATCCGTGGAGATGTGGCAGGTTATACGGACCATTTTTTTCGGACAGGCTCCGGCGAGGTTTTAGTAAACGTTCTCGCTTTCCCGAAAGTCCCGCCAAACATTTTCAAAGAAATCGTTATCTTCAGGGATGGGTCGTACTTTACGCCAATGAATGGCCATACCGTCTTTTGTCCGTTGGATTTCCTGTACCTGGTCGGCTCTGCCGCCATCATCCGTGCGAAAGGTAAACTGATCGGGGAGGTTTGCGTAGGGTTTTATACCCGAAGGGTCGGTATATAGTGCGCTGCCTCGGCTTTTTCCGCCATGCCGCAGATAATCCGCCATCGCGGTAAGATAGGTCTCCTGGCATATCAGCATATCCCGTAAGCGAAACGCCGAGCTTAAGCCGGCAGGCGTATCGGCGCGCACATCATGAGGGAATGCCGCCAACTCATCCCGTACCTGTACAAGCGTATCCCGGATCCCTTCCGCATTGCGGATCGGACCGCCGATCCGGCTCATGCGGCGGGTTGCCTTTTCCCAGAGAACCTTTACATCGCCGTGACCTCCGGAAAGCCTGCCGGCTAGTCGGAGCACCTCATCCACCTGCGGTGATATGGCTTTTGTGAAGATATCCAGCGTCATTGCGCCTTCCGTGCGTCTGGCGGCGATATACTGCGCGGCGCGCATCGCGCCAACCTGCCCCGCGTTAAGCGCGCTGCCGCCTGGGCGATATACGCCGTGGCTCGCGCTCACTTCACCTACCGCGAAGAAACCGTCTATGTTGGAGTGCCACCAGCAATCGATACCTAAACCACCATTGTTGTGCTGTGCGCAAAGCGCGATTTCCAGCGGTTCTTTGCGCAGATCGACTCCCTTGTCTCTGTAAAAATCCAAAGCAGGGCGATTCATGTGTTCCAGCCGCTTGGCTGGCGTGCCGAAGCAAGCCTCCGCGCTTTGCAAATACCCTCGGGCCTCCGGGGAAAGGCTGAGGTAGTCGATCTCTTCGCCATGCAAGTTGTCTCGGTAATCCAAGTAAACCTTGCGGCCCATACTGCTTTGAATATAAACCATAATATCGATGATGGACGATCCGCCTCTCACTTTACGGACGTCAAAGGGCCATTGATAACCTTTCATGAATACCTGCGTCAGCAACACGCCTTTGTCATGGAAGAAGTCAAGCAAAAATTCCCGTTCGTCCCCTCCTGCTGCGTCGGTGGAAATAAAGCGTGGCAACACCTGCATGTATGTTCCGGACACATTCCAACGGGGGCGCACGGAAGCCAGGCCATACTGCCATTCAGTCAGGTTTTTTCCCGCCACGCCAGCTTCAAACGCTAATCCTGTGGCTCCGAAGTGCCCGTTTGGGTATGCGCTGTCGGCGTACATACTCGCCGGGCCGCCGGTGGCGTAAATGATGTTTGCACAGTTAAACAGCGCAAAGGCGCGATGTGGATCCCGCTCCTCGCTAAGGTCTAAACAAAGCAGGCCATATATCCGTTTGTCATCGCCAAGCACCTTCACGACCTGCATTTTATCAAAGATGCGTATTCCTTTCGACTGTACAGCCGCCTGCAAACATTCCGTCATCTTTTTGGAGGTATACGGGCCCACGCTGGTAGCGCGGCGGCGGGGGTCGTGATCCGTTTTATAGCCGATGTACTCCCCATAGCGATTCTTGGGAAAAGGAACGCCCAACTCCGCCAGCCGCAGGAACGACGGCGCCGAAAGAGCGGCTTCGCATAGTGCGAGATCGCCGTCCATGCATTGGCCCGCAAACAAGGTATCCGCCATCTCGCGCACGCTGTCCGGGTCACCGCCGGACAACGTCAGCTTGTAATAGGTTTGCTTATCGCTGCCTGTATTGCGCGAGGTTCCCGCCATTATATGCTCCGTTACCATCGCGATATCCTTCTGCCCATAGCTGTGCAGCCGATCAGCGGCGTTATAGCCTGCAGCGCCTGTGCCCACCACCACCGTATGGAGCGAGTAGACCGGAAGTTGATACGCGCCAAGCATAACAACACTTTTTCTCATCCGTATCGTCCCCCTTTACAGCCGTTTGATATGAAATCCGCCGTCCACGTCGACATACGTTCCGGTGGTATAGAGGAACCGGTCACTGACGAGGGCGGATACCGCGCCCGCCACATCCTCGGGAGTACCCCAGCGAGCGATGGGAAATGTTCCCGCCGCGATCAGCGCATCGTATTTTTCCTTAACGCCGTTGGTCATCTCTGTCGCGATCACCCCCGGTCGAACTTCATTTACCAGGATGCCATCCGGCGCCAGACGGTCCGCGAACAATGTGGTCAGCATGGATACGCCTGCCTTGGATACGCAATACTCCCCACGGCTGATAGAAGAAACCTCCGCCGAGCAGGAGCTTACGTTGATGATGACGCCGCGCTTCCTGCCGGAGACTTCCTGCTTCAGCATCTGCCGGGCTACCGCCTGCGTAAGAAACATGGTTGCTTTAGCATTTACGCCCAGTACATTGTCCCAGCTTTCCTCGGTCATCTCAAGCAAATCGTTACGCGCCTTCGGGCCGATACCGGCATTGTTGATCAGCACATGAACGCCGCCAAAGGACCGCACCGTTTCCGTGACCAAGCGCATGCGGTCGGCCGCTTGCGCGATGTTTCCTTGTAT
>WRHG01000143.1 GCA_009783365.1 Clostridia bacterium
TCTCCCAAAAGCGCAAGCATGCCCGCAGCGGCGCTTAACACATTCCTCTGATGTTCCCCTGCAACCTCTTTGCCTTCCGGCGTAATTCCTACCAGGATTTTTCTGCGGTCCTTCTCGTCAATCCGCCTGGTGATCCACGCCTTCTTCTCCAAGCTGTTTAGCGCCGCGGCGACCCTCGCGGAACTGACGCCCATTTCCTGGCTGATCTCACCCGGCAGCACATCCTGATCGCGGCGCGCAATATACCCCAAAATAAACGCTTCCCCCTGCATGGCCTCGTTCATATTTCTTTGCGATTTTGCCTTGTGAAGCGATTGCATTCCGTTTAGAAGCTCAGCTGCCAACCCGGTGTAATTCAACGTCGATCCTTCCTCCGCAAACAACTAACACTATTATATTATAGCAATATTAGAAAATATTGTCAACCGGTTTCTGCGCCTGATAATGGTTCGTTCCCTAAAATATCCTTTACAACCGCCTTTTACCTCCGTATACTACCATTAGAATTGATAGGAAAAGAGGACGGAGTGCCTGATGCCCAGTATTATGACGGCGGCCGAAGCCGTAAAAACATACGTCCGTGACGGCGCAACCGTCGCCTTTGGCGGTTTTGTCGGAGCGTCACACCCTGAAGAAATATCGCTCGCAATCCAGGAGGCCTTCATTAACCGCGGTTCGCCCAGGGATCTGACACTGGTTTACGCGGCTGGGCAGGGAGACGGAAAGAACAGGGGCCTCAACCATCTTGGCGAGGAAGGATTGGCCGCAAGGATCATCGGCGGGCATTGGGGGCTGGTTCCCCGTCTGCAGAAGCTGGCGATGGAAAACAAATTGGCGGCTTATAACTTACCGCAGGGTGTAATATCTCATCTCTTTCGGGATACGGCGGCGGGAAAGCCCGGCGTGATAACCCATGTCGGGCTGAAAACATTTGTCGATCCGCGGCTTCAGGGCGGAAAGCTCAACCAAAAAGCTTATGAGGCCGGCGATATCGTAAAGCTGATCGAAATCGAAGGACAAGAGAAGCTGTTTTATCAAGCGCTCCCGATCGATGTGGCGGTAATACGCGCCACATACGCGGATACAAACGGCAACTGCACCTTCCAGAAGGAAGGCACGATCGCGGACGCTATTGTTATGGCGCAAGCGGCGAAAAACAGCGGAGGCCGCGTAATTGTACAGGCAGAGCGTGTGGTGGATTATCCGACGTTGGATTCGCGTCTTGTCCGGCTCCCCGGCGCTTATGTGGACGCGGTTGTCATTGGAAAGCCTGAAAACCATATGCAGACATTCGGCGTCCAATACAACCCCGCTTATAGTGGCGAGATTCGCGTGCCTGCCCATTCTCTCCCTCCCATACCGCTGGATGAGCGAAAGGTGGTGGCGCGACGCGCCGCAATGGAAGCCGTGTCCAGCTCGGTCACCAACCTTGGCATCGGCATGGCGGAAGGCGTAGGGGCTATTGTCGCCGAAGAAGGGCTTGAAGGATTAATCCTCACCACCGAAGCGGGCACCTACGGCGGTATTCCTGCGGGCGGCTTGAATTTCGGCGTTACCGCAAACCTGGACTGCATGCTGGAACAACCGAGCCAGTTTGACTTTTATGACGGCGGAGGGTTGGACGTTGCGTTTTTAGGGCTTGCGCAGGCAGACCGCGACGGCAATATCAACGTCAGCCAATTCGGGCCGAAAATCGCCGGCTGCGGCGGGTTTATCAATATTTCGCAGAATGCGAAAAAAGTTGTCTATTGCGGCACATTTACCGCCGGCGGACTGGAAGTCTGCATAGACCGCGGAAAGCTGGTAATCCGGAAGGAAGGCGGGATCAAAAAATTCGTGAAACAGGTGGAGCAGATCACCTTCAGCGGCACATACGCTAACGAGATCGGCCAGCCTGTCCTTTATGTCACAGAGCGGGCAGTTTTTAAACTCGCCGCCGGCGGAATCGTTTTGACAGAAATCGCTCCCGGAGTTGACCTTGAACGGGACATTCTGGCAAATATGGAGTTCGTCCCCGCTATTGCGAAAGATTTGCGACAAATGGACAAGCGGTTGTTCCTGCCTGAAATCATGGGGCTAAAGGAGATATGAAAGAATGAAAATCGGCGTGATCGGAGCCGGGGTTATGGGCGCGGGCATTGCGCAGGTTTTTGCCGCATCCGGGCATGACACGGTACTGTGTGACATCAGCGAAAAGCTTGCGTTGGCCGGAAAGAAAAAAATCAGCCGTTCTTTAGAGCGCTTCGTGTCCAAGGGAAAGCTGGAACAGGCGCAGGCGGATCAAGTCATCTTCAGAATCCACCCGGGTTTGATCGGGCAAGCGGCGGACTGCGACCTGATCATCGAGGCGGTTATTGAAGACATGGCGGTTAAAAAGGATCTGTTTCATACGCTGCAAAATATTTGCAGAAAAGAAGCCATCTTCGCCTCCAACACATCATCCCTATCCTTAACGGAAATGTCGAAGGGCCTTGACCGCCCGGTCGTGGGTATGCACTTCTTTAACCCCGCGCCTGTTATGAAACTGGTGGAGGTGGTTGCGGGGCTGGGCGCGGATACTCGCGTAATCAACCAAGTCGTCTCCATTGCCGAGAAGATAGGAAAGACTCCCGTGCGGGTAAACGAAGGCGCCGGATTTGTGGTCAATCGGATTCTGGCTCCCATGATCAATGAAGCGGCCGCGGTTTACGCGGATGGCATCGCTTCCGTTCAAGATATCGATACCGCCATGAAGCTGGGCGCCAATCATCCGATGGGTCCGCTGGAGCTGGGAGATCTGATCGGACTGGACGTCTGCCTGGCGATCCTGGAAACGCTGCACGGCGAATACGGCGGCGAGCAATTCAGGCCCCATCCGCTGCTAAAAAAGATGGTTCGCGGCGGCCTATACGGCAAAAAGTCCGGAAAAGGATTTTATACCTATTGAGCCCCTATCGGCAACCGCAGGCATCAGCGATATGGACCTGCCGGAAGCCATTGAGGCTTTTGCAGCGCAGCTACCGGCCCGCTTGCTTCCCTCATTCGAGTAAACCGCTCAAAAATTCATCCACGATTTCCTGCACGTCAGCGCCCAGCGCATCCCCGATGATGTTTACCACATCGTCCTTCGGAAAGGCAACCATACCGCCCGTAAGCTGCGAAAAGTTAAGCAACAAACCGATATTCCCCTGGGCTTTGCTCATAAACCATCGGTCTTCGTACCGTATCGCATCGCAGCACAATATACCCACTTTGTCATCAAAAACAAATGCGGCGACCACGCTGCGCGCATCATCCGCTCCAGCCGGGGCGTATTGCGCCAGCATGTTATTCCGATTCGCTTCCGACCCGTAATGTTTGCTTATCATTTCCGGAGGGACAAAGCCCATGACCACAAGCGTATGAAGGTTCACCGCGCCAAAAGCGCTCTCAAGCTCTTCGACAAAGGCGTTTGCTTTTTCTCCGCTCTCGCTCCACAGGCTGATCGGCGCTGAAAAATCCAGCCAGGGCAAACAAATGGAGGACAGCTGCAAGAGGATGGACTGCGCGATTTCGTGCTTTCTAGCCTCAATGTTGATGGAACGCAGCAGGTTCCCCGCGTTGGGCATACGCGGCACCTCGGACATCGAGTACACTCCAATCCGCGCAAGCTGCGCCCCGAAGTTAAAATGATCGATGTACGTTTCCACAGCGTACGCGCCGATCATTTTGCCTATATCCTGCTCTTTCATGCCTTCCAAATAATACGTAACCGCGTCTTCCGGCGTGTCCCAGCCAGGGCCTTCATAGGTATGATCGTCCGCTCCCGCTTTTAGCGGCATGCAGGCGCAAATTCCCAACAGGCAAACCAAAAGCCAACTCCGGTACCTGTTCTTTTGCACAGCGTTCGTCATCTGCATTGACCTCTCCCCTGTTTTTGACGAGTATAGCACCCTCGCCGCAGAAAAACAAGGATGGCCTCTGCGTTTTCTGCCGGCCCGATCAATCCTCTAAAACCTTCCCGCCGAATGCGGCGGCAATGCGAAGATAACGGTTCCGGGGCACTTGCGCCTCGTGCGGACCTATGATAGACTGAACTTCATGTTCCGCTACTTGCGCCGGCCGGTTTTGTAAAAGGCCCGCTGAAAGGGAGATGCCCATGCCCAACTTTTCTCTTCCCGATGACGTTTTTGAAGCGGCGGCGGCCGCGTATGAAACACCCCTGCACCTGTATGACGAAAAGGGCATCCGACAAACCGCCCGGCAGGTACGGCGCGCCTTTGGCTGGGCGCAGGATTTTCGGGAGTATTTCGCCGTGAAAGCCCTGCCTACCCCCGGCATCCTGCGGCTTCTGAAGGAGGAAGGCTGCGGGGTTGACTGCGCCAGCCTGACGGAATTGCGCCTGGCGGAGGCATGCGGCTTTTCCGGCGGGGAAATCATGTTCAGCGCCAACAACGTACCGCCGCCGGAATACGCGCTGGCGCGCAGGCTGGGCGCCCACATCAACCTGGACGACGTGACCCATATCCCCCTTCTGCGAGACAACGGCGGCATACCCGGGGAAGTCTGCTTGCGCTACAACCCCGGCGGAACGTTTTCAGCAGGCAATCACATCATGGGAGAGCCCGGAGAAGCCAAATTCGGCATGACCCGCCCTCAGCTTGCCGAAGCGCTGCGCCTGCTGAAGGGTTTAGGGGCGGAGCGCTTTGGCCTGCACGCCTTTTTGACCAGCAATACCACTGATGGAACCTACTATCCGTGCCTGGCCCGCCTGCTGATGAAGACCGGCAGGGAACTTGCGGATGAAACAGGCGTTGAATTGTCGTTCATCAACCTTTCGGGCGGCATCGGCATCCCGTACCTGCCTGAGGAAGCCCCGGCGGACCTGGAAGCCATAAGCCTGGGCGTGCGGGAAGCCTGCGGAGAACCGGCGATTCGGGGCGTGGGCTTAAAAGCCGAGCTGGGCCGGTACATGACGGGCTCCCATGGCTGGCTGGTAACCCGGATCATCCATGAAAAGCGGATCCACAAGCGCTATCTCGGCCTGGACGCCTCCGCCTGTGACCTGCTGCGGCCGGCCATGTACGGGGCATACCACCACATCACCCTGCCCGGCAAAGAGGGACTGCCCAACAAAGAAAAAGCGGACGTGGTAGGCAGCCTTTGCGAAAACAACGACAAATTCGCCGTGGACCGGCTGCTGCCCCCGGCGGAAGTGGGGGATCTGCTTGTCATCCACGACACGGGCGCTCATGGTTTAAGCATGGGTTACAATTATA
>WRHG01000144.1 GCA_009783365.1 Clostridia bacterium
ATTGCAGGTGGCGCAGGGAGTCAGTCGGTCGTAGGGTTCAAAGTTCAGTTCACCGTACATGAAGCCCGTGAGGGGCAGAAAGCGGTTTTTGACGTAGGGGCAGTACTGGTTGAGGTGGTAGTTCTTTCCGCCGTCGGGGTTGTAGTACACCGGCAGCGCGGGATCGGGCGGGGGCATTTCCCGGCCCTCGTCGTCCCAGATGAGCACCTTTGCGTTCCGCTTGAGGTGATCCCACAGCCAGCGCATGTTCATACCTTGGTCGTTGGGCTTGTCCTGCACGCGGACGCAACCGTGGCTGGCCTTCTGGCCCAGGTAGGGACGGAAATAATCGTATCCTCTGGTGCCGTCGGCCATCTCCAGATAGGGCACCTCGTGCAGCAGCACGCCGCCATTGATGCGGATGGCCAGGTCGCACTGCATGTTGCCGTTGGCGAACAGGCCGACCCAGGAATCGGCAAGGAACTCGCCGGCGGGGGTCTCGGCGTTGGGCTGGCCGCTGGTGGGCTTGCCGGTGGAGATCAGCAGTTCGCCGATCATTTGGCCGTCCTGGAACACATAGAGGCGCTGGCGCAGCTTGTCGATGAGCAGACCGATGTGCGGATCGGGCGTGACGGCCTTGAGGCGGTCGGCCCGCACGTAGCCGTGGATCAGCTTGGCGGTGAGCTTGCGCAGGGATTGGCTGGGGGCGTTGTAGCCGTCGTTGGCGTAGGCCTCGATCAGGGCCCATCCGTTTTCAGCGGAGATCACGTGAACGCCCTGCGAGGCGCCGTGAAGCTGGCCGGCGAGGTTGGCGGCCTTCTTGGGATCGGCGTCGGGGGAGGTCAGCGGATAGATATGATCCTTGGGCCCCGCGTCCAGCACGGTGATGGGCTGCTGCAATATCTCCCAGATCGCCGGCCAATCGCCGGGGTCCTCGGGGTCGAGGTTCTCCAGATCCATGTTCCAGAAGCAACGTTCATGGGGATCGGGGAATGCGGACATCTGGCGATCCGGCGAGGGGGTGCGCCGGGGCCGCAATTCCTTGGGCACGACGGTGGGCGCCGCCGGCGCTTCCTGCGCGTAGACGAGGACGCGCTGCGGCGGCGATTGCGAGCCGTCCGCGCAGCGCAACGCCAGGTACACCTCCCACTCGCCGGCGGCCACGGGCCGGCCCCCCAGCGTGCCGTCCCAGGATACCGAGCCGGGGCCCGCGGATACTTCGTACCCCTTCAGAAGCTGAGGCTCGCCGCTGTCACCGAGGATGCGCGCCGTCATCAGCAGCGTGCCCGGCGCGCCGGCGTCAAAGGCGATCTCCAGCGACGATTGGCCGATGATCAGGGTGTCGTCGCTGGGAAACAGGTCGGTGAGCGGCGCCGCGCCGGCGGGCGGCGCGGTCAGCGCGAGAAAAACGGCAAACAGCAGGGCCGGCGGCACGATGGGAAAGCGGCGCTTCGGCATGGCGGAACCTCCCATATATAGTATATGCACGGGCATTATACCACAAAATTACCATGGAAGGAGGCTTTTCACCAGGATTTCTTTGACTTTATCGTCGGTTATGCTATAATTCGGTTAAAGATAAAAAAGGGGCGCGCCGTCCATACGCGGTGTGGCTCTATGCTGATGCGCAGGGAGGGATCGCCGTGAAAATGGTCAAAGATAAACAGATTCTGGTCGGCGCGGATTTCGCCGGCTTCCCGCTCAAAGAGGCCGTGGTGGCGCATCTGGAGCGAAAGGGCTGGAGCGTGACCGATATCGGCGTGCGCCGTGCGGATGAGGCTGACCCGGAAATGTTCCACCGCATCGGCCTAAAGGTCGGCGCGAAGATTGCCGAGAAGGAATTTGAGCGCGCGCTGCTCTTTTGCGGCACCGGCATGGGCATTCACATCGCCGCGAGCAAGTGCCCCGGCGTGCACTGCGGGGTGGTGGAATCGGTGCCGGCGGCGCTGCGCGCCATCACCGGCAACGGGGTCAACGTGCTGTCGATGGGCGCCTTCTACGTGGCGCCACAGATGGGCTGCGACATCGCCGACGCGTTTTTGTACAACAATCTGGGCGACGGCTACGAGTGGTGGCCCAATTTCTATGAGTTTCACAAGCTGGCCATCGACGAGCTGGACGCCTTCGACTATGAGGCGTTCAAACGCGGCGGGTTTGAGGTGAAACGGCTGGGCGACTATCCGCTTTCCCTGATGGAAAAGCCCGAGGACTGAGGTTTTCCGCGCCGGAAGCGGGCGCTGAAAAATAAAAGGTAGGAGGAATATGGTCATGAAAAAACTGCTGTCCCTGATCGTAGCCGCGATGCTGCTGCTTTCGCTGGCGTCGGTCGCGTTCGCCGCGGAGGAGGACTGGGAGATCGTCGTCGTGCCCAAGGACGCTACCAACCCATGGTTCGTCCGCATGGACGTGGGCGTGAAGGAGTACGCCGCGGAATCCGGGTTGAACGTGTACCAGAAGGGCACGCCTGAAATCGACGCCACGTTGCAGTACCAGTTGATTCAGGATTTGATCGCTGCCGGTGTGGACGCCATCTGTGTGGTTCCGGTTGACCCCGGCTCCCTCGAGCCCGTGCTCAAGCAGGCCCGCGAGGAAGGCATCATCGTGATCGCTCATGAGGGCGCCTCGCTGGAGAATGTGGACTATGACATCGAGGCCTTCAACAACGAGATGTACGGCGCGTTCATTATGGACAACCTCGCCGCGTCGATGGGCGAGGAAGGCATCTATACCACCATGGTGGCTCACGTGACCAACGCGTCCCACAACGAATGGGCCGACGGCGGCATTAAACATCAAAAAACCAAATATCCCAACATGACCCTTCTCGCTGCGGAGCCTCGGGTTGAGTCCGGGGATAACATGGAGCAGGCCTACGAGAGGGCCAAGGAACTGTTCAAGAAATACCCCGATCTTAAAGGCATTATGGGAACTTCCTCCAAAGACGCCCCCGGAATCGCCCGGGCCATCAATGAATTGGGCCTGAAAGGAAAAGTGTTTACCTCCGGCACCGGCCTTCCCGAAGAAAACAAGGTCTTCCTTAAAGACGGAACCCTGGCTGCGGCAACCCTCTGGGATCCGAAAGACGCCGGTTATGCCCTTTGCGCTTTGGCGGTCAAGATCCTCCGGGGCGAGCCTGTCGGGAACGGTCTGAACCTGGGTCTTAAAGGGTATGAAAACATGCAGTTTATGCCCGGCTCGAACAAAGTATTACTCGGTTCAGGCTGGATTGTTATCGACGCGAATAATGTAGACAGTTTTGGCTTCTAGTATTCGGTAATTCCATTACCGCAAAGGTAGGAAACAGTACCTTTGCGGTAATAATTGTTCTCAAACCGGAGCCGCGCATGTCCGCCTTCATTTTACAGGCAAAAAATATCAAAAAATCTTTCGGCGGTGTGGAAGCGTTACGGGGAGTAAACCTGGACGTCGGCTTTGGCGAGATCCACTGTTTGGCCGGGGAGAACGGCTGCGGAAAATCCACCCTTATCAAGATAATTTCCGGGGTTTATGAAGCGGATCAGGGCGAGATAGAGCTGAACGGTCAGACCTTTTCAAGGTTGAATCCTTCGGAAGCGATTGCCCTGGGTGTACAGGTTATTTATCAGGACTTTTCCCTGTTTCCCAACCTTACGGTTATGGAAAATCTCGCCCTGAACCTTGAGCTTTCGGGCAAGCGGCGTCTGGTCAATTATGCCCGGATGCGTAAAATCGCCGTTGAAGCGATGGAGAAGATCAGCTTTTCGGTGGATATGAACGAGCTTGTCGAGAACCTTTCCGTTGCCCAGAAACAGCTCATTGCCGTTTGCCGGGCCCTGTTATACGACGCGCGGTTAATCATTATGGACGAACCTACCACCGCGCTGACCAAAAAAGAGGTTCGCGCCCTGTTCTCGGTAATAAAAAAACTTCAGGCCCAGGGAATTTCGATTCTTTTCGTTTCCCACAAGCTGGACGAAGTGTTTGAAATATCGGAACGTTTTACCATTCTGCGTAACGGGGCGAATGTCTCTACCGGTAAAACCGAAACATTGGACACAAAGCAATTTGCCTTCTATATGACCGGCAGGGAATTTACAAATGAATCCTACTCAATTAAGCAGATTCCGCCCGATCCGGTTCTTGGCGTAACCGGGTTGTCCCTTCAAAACGCCTATCAGGATGTTTCTTTCAATTTATTTAAAGGGGAAATTTTGGGTATAACCGGGCTTTTGGGTTCGGGCCGGGCGGAACTTGTGCAAAGCCTGTTCGGTGTTCAGTACCCGGATTCAGGGACCGTGTCGGTTAACGGCGCCGAAGTGAAAATCCGCAAGGTAAAGGACGCGATTGCCCTGGGTATCGGGTATGTTCCCTCGGACCGGTTAACCGAGGGGCTTTTCCTTTCCCAGTCCATAGGCCGCAACATGGCGGTTTCCGGATTAAAGCGGCTGTCAAACAAAGCGGGTTTTTTATATAAGGAAAAGATGCACAAGGAGATCACTTCCTGGATTTCCGAACTGGCAATCGTTACTGACGATTATGAACGGTATGTCAAGACTCTGTCAGGCGGAAACCAGCAAAAGGTGGTACTGGCCCGCTGGCTTGCCAACGAACTCAAGGTGCTGATTCTTAACGGGCCGACAGTGGGGGTGGACATAGGTTCCAAATATGATATTCACACCCTGCTCAGGAGTCTCGCGTCGGGGGGCTTGAGCATCATTGTTATTTCCGACGATATGCCGGAACTTTTGGCGTGCTGTAACCGTATTATTGTCATGCGGGACGGTAAAGTGGTCAAGGAACTGCAAACTGCACAAACAAACGAATCGCATCTTGGCGAGATTGCGACAGGTATCGCATAACCGGGGGGATGATGATCAATACAAAAAAATTATTTAAAAGAACGGAACTTTATATATTTGCCGCTCTTGTGTTGCTTAGTATTTTGATTCAAATCCGCAGCGGTCAGTTTTTTACCAACAATAATATTGTGGATATGATCCGCTCCATGATTATTCCGGGAATTTTTGCAATAGGTACGTTAATGGTTATTGTGTCCGGCGGGATTGACGTTTCTTTTACCGCCGTCGCTTCCCTGGCCATGTATTGTACCACGGTAATTCTTCTGTCCAGAAATTACAGCGGCCCTGTAATTCTGCCGTATTTGATGGGAGCGGGTTTGGGACTGGTTATGGGCCTTATCAATGGCATCCTGATTGCCGGGTTTCGTTTTCCCACCCTGGTGGTAACGCTGGGTACGT
>WRHG01000145.1 GCA_009783365.1 Clostridia bacterium
GCCCTCCTCCTGCCGCAGGGCGGCGGCGGCGTGGATCATTGCTACGGAATCGGCGCCGCCGCTGACTGCGGCCAGCAGCGTTGCATCCTCCCGTAGCAAGGAAGCGGCCTCCAGAATACAGCGCAACGTGGGTACAATCCTCTCTTGCATGGCGCTATTATAGCACAGGGGCGGGACTCCGTCCATCTGAGGCGAAAATACCGAAATCGCAGTCCTTTCTTTTTTGATTTGCTGTGAAACTTGGGATAAGTTATGCTATAATAATTTCAACTTGGAGCGGCGTCTGCCGGTATCCGTAGGAAGAGGTGTTGCGCTGATGCGTTTCAAGAGATGGATTTTTCTCCTGTTATGCTGTGTTTTGATCGCCGCGGCGCTGCCGGCTACGGCGGAGCCTTTGAAAACCCTTTTGGATGAAGCTGTGGAGGAAGGCGTGGCTGAGGAAGACCTTCCTGTGGACGAGGACCAAACGGTTGTGGAGATGAACGAGGAGGGGTTGGGGCCTCCCAGCATCGCGGGGCTGAGTCCCTTGTATACCACCAAGGTGAAGCTGCTCACCTCCAGCGGCAATTCGGTAACCGTGCGGTATGCCCAGGATACGGACAGCAAGGGCATGGGATCGGTGGGCAAGGGCGAGGTGGTGACCATTTATAAAGTGTATCCGGCCTTTGTGCTCATCGAGAGGAACGGTGTTGTAGGATATATCTTGCGTACCTGTATTGATGAAAACTGCACGGTGCTGGATCCCGCTTTAACCCCTCCCTACGGGGTTATGCCCACGAGTTATGTGGCTACGGTTACGGAGGACGCCCCTGTGTACAAGTCCCCCAGCACCGCAGCCCCTACGAACCCAATCATCATTGGCGAGGGAAATAAGATCGCGATCATGGAGTTTGTGAACGGCTTTGCGAAAGTCGTTTATTGGCGCAGTTACGGGTATGTGGACGCCCGACTGCTGAAGGATATGACGCCGGTTTCCGCCACAGTGGAACCCTATAGCGAGGAGACGCCCATCGCGGCGTTTACCAGTTTTTTCGCGTATAACACCGGCGCGGTAGGTAACGAAGGGCGATGTAAAAACATCGTACGCAGCTGTGAACTGATGTCCCGCGTGCTGCAGCCTGAGGAGGAACTTAACTTTAACGCGCATATCGGCCCATACAGCAGAGCCAACGGGTACTTTCCCGCCCCGATACTGGTGGACGGAGGTACCCAGATCGGTTCCGGCGGAGGCACCTGCCAAAGCAGCAGCACCATGTACAATACCATCAGGCAGCTGCCTGGCGTCACCATCCTGATGCGCCGCCCACACGGGCCGGGAAGCGCCAGGTATCTCCCCCAGCACACGGATGCGGCGGTGGGTAACAGTAACCTCAACCTGATCTTTCGCAACGATTATGATTTTCCCCTCCGGATCCTGGCGGAAAGCGACGGTCGGGGGGCGCTGACGATCCAGATTTTCAGGGAGGACGCGTAGCAGCTTGATAGGCTGAGTGATCGTTTTTAAAAAGTAGTGGCGGAGCAAGGGTAAACCTGACTTTAGTCCTGGTGTCCGTAGGGTCTCTGACGGAACCAGAATGGCGGGTAGTGCATGGTGGAAATGATGCATTCATGAGCTTGCAATGCGGTTACATCTTCGTCCTCGATAATGTACTGATCCATAACCTGCTCTACAATGCCACGCACCTGCACAGAGGAAGAGAAGGTCTCCACCACCCGGTGCCGGCCGTACAAGCCCTTCACATAGTCCCGGCTTACCCGGTCGTGGAGTCTGAAAGCCACCGTAGTGCCAAAGGCGCAGAGCAGGCTTTGGGCGACGGATTCCCCGTAACAGCCGTACAGCTGGCTTACGCTCAGGCAGGAGAGGATGATTTTAAGCCCCTTGCTTCTTCCCAACAGCAGAGCGTCCTCCAAATGAGGCAGGCGGGGGAAGCTGGCGGCGCCGTCCAGCAGGAGATATACATTGCCTTCATTGTCAGGCCGGCTGAGAACCTCCTGCAAACACAGATCCAGCAACGCGGCATAGATGGAACGAAGCATGTTTCCGCGGGAAGGATCATAACAAACGAAAATCACCTTGCCTCCCTTCCCGCGCACCAGGAGCCGCATACCCAAGGTGCCCTCCTGGCAGAAGCGGCCCTGAAACAGCTCCCTGGCAGCCTGTTGCAGGGCGGCTACTACGCTTAAGGTCTCCGCGCTTTCCGGATTGCCCAGGTATGCGGCCAGAGCCCGCAGGTCCGGCTCTTGTTCCAAAATCTGGCGCATACTTCCAAAGTCAAAACCGTCAATGAGCTCCCGCAGGGCCAGGTTATTCTGCAATTCCTTACCGCCTCGGCGGCAGAGGTAGACGATAAGGGCCATCAGTAAATCCCGGGCGGCGTTTTGGTAATAGGGTTCCGCTGCGTCCCTGATGCGCTCGTCAAACAGCAGGTTGCACAGCGCGGAGGCATCCTCGATAGCGCGGGTTTTCTCGCACAGTTCCGCGTAGAGGTTCCAGTGGGCCTCGCCCCGGTCTCCGCAGCCCCGCGTATCATCCCCAAAGACCACATCCCCCAGTTGATAAAAAGCGCTGTAATACTCCCCCATGGGGTCCAGCACCACCATCACGTCCGCGTCGGTCAGATTGGCGCGGATATTGCGCAGCATATGGGCGATCATATTACTTTTGCCGGTGCCGGGGGCTCCCAGCAGCAGCATGTGACGGTTCAGAATGTTATCGCCCACGGGGAGGTAGGCGCTCTTGCCGTTGCCGTCTACTCCAGCCAGGGCAAAGAGCGCGTCCGGGTCCCGATAGGGGATGGTGCGGGAAATTTGCAAACCTTTCAGGACGGTTCTCTGATGCATTGCGGAATCCTCCTGGTCATGGTCATAAGCCGTTTAGGATGATGGTTTTTCTTTAAGATGGTCGGAGAGCAGCGAGGCCATTTTACCATCCTTGTTGGATATGGCGATTTTAGGTTCGCTGTCCCTGCGTACGATGTAAGCCAGCTTTGGCGCATTGGGATCCGTCCTTATGTTTTGCGCTAAATCAAAAAAGGTGGCGGATTTTCGGGGCGATCTCTCCGGGAACCCTTTCGATGCCTGCTGCGCGTCCACGGGAATGGCTGTTTTCCGTTCGTCCTCGGGAACTGCCGCCTCCGGGCCTTCTTCCGGAGTTGTCGCTTCCAATTCTTCTTCCTGAGCAGCCGCTTCCGGTTCTTCTTCCGGAGTTGTCGTTTCCAATTCTTCTTCCTGAGCAGCCGCTTCCGGTTCTTCTTCCGGAGTTGTCGCTTCCAATTCTTCTTCCTGAGCAGCCGTTTCCGGTTCTTCCTCGGGAATTATCGCCTCCGATTCTTCCTCCGGAACAGCCGTTTCCTGCTCTTCCGATGGCGGGGCTGCTTCCGGCTTTTCCTTCCGCTCATCCTGGGTTGAATCCCTCAAAATGGCCGCCTCCTGAGGGGGCTGAGCCGTATCCGCAGGCAGGCAGACATCCTGGTAGGAGAGCCGCTGCGCGTTGTTACGCATAGCGTAGCCGCTTTCGATGCTTTGCTCCCGCTGGGCGTCATGGCTGAAAGGTATGGGCTCTCGTGAAACGTCCTTCTGAGCCTCCTCCCGGCTCCAATACTTACGGTGGAGATAATCGATGTCCGCGTCATAACCGCTGACTTGCGCGTGCTTCCATTGGGAACCGGCGCTTTGCATCTCCGTCCTGGCTTCTGCCACGTTTTCATCCAATGAGATTCTTACCTTTTCATACGCGCGGGTACCCTCGATCATTTGGGAGAGGGCGGCTTCCCGGCGGTACATGGCGTCCACCAGCCTTCCCTTGTACTCTTGCAGGGTGCCCCGCAGCATGCCGCGGAGGTAGGCTTCCCGGGTTTGAAACGCGTTTTTCACGGTCAGTGCCGTTTCTTCCAAAACCAGCTTGCGCTGCCGGAGAAGCTCCCGGCTGTCGGGGATAAATACTTGTCTGCCAATCATGCCCATGGGGTTCATCCCGCCGCCATAGGCAGGGTTGTTCAGCACATCTCCCATCATCATAGGCACTTCCCGGTCCCGTACCGCAATCACCCGCAAGGCATCAGGATACCGGCCGCCCCGGGCATCCGGATCGTACATGGCCGCGATTTGGTAACTTTCACATAGCCGCGCCATGTCTACAGTCAGGGTCTCTTTGTTGATGTAGCTATTCAAATCCTCATAAGGCATCCACAGGTCGCTGATGAAATCATGGGCGGTGAAGCAGGGCTGAAACAGGCGCGCCGTGCGCCGGGATACGCCGATGGCTTCAAAGGTATCACAGGCATATCGCCATGGCACATACTGGCAAAGGGATTCTACCCGCTTGGCGCTTTCCGTAAACAGGCCCGGGGCGGAACGGCTGTTTTGCAAGCTACGGGCTATGCTTAGATCCTGCAGGATGCGGCCCAGCTCTTTTTGGCGCAGCATGACCGGATTGAGACCCGTCATGGCAAGATAATCAAAGCCGAAGGCCTCCGCGTCGTAGGTATCGCCGTTGCTGACTCGGGTTTTTACATAACGGGAGAACTGTTCCGCTCGGGCGGTGATTTCCATGCGCCGTTCCGCTAAGTGAAGCAAGCCTCCTCCCCGGGGATAAAGGCTCTCTGGAAGCGCCACGGCCTGATGTCCGCCGCCGATCAAGTGGATCATGAGCTTTTCCCCCATAAAGGCGGAAAACTGGGGGAAACGGGCGGCCCATGCCCGGTCCACCGTAAAAACCCCCTGCCCATGGTACTGATTCTCAAAGTCAAAATTGCGGCGGTAATTGTCCTCCAGATAAAGCTCGGGAAGCTGTTCATACATCAAACGATGGTACTCCCGGGGATCCCGGGAGTCCCCCAGCGGCGATGCCCCGGCGCCTGCATCCGTCCCAAGATAGCGCATGTTTTGGATCAGTTCGAAGGGAAAAACCGGAAGGAAGGAGGCGAAGCGCTCGGGCACATTCGTATCCGCCTGCGCAAATGCCTGCTTGGCCAGCGACATCAGCTCGGCCTTGGAAAGCCCCGCGTAGCTCAGAATGCTGCTTTGCTTTGGGGTTTCAAGCATACGGATTCCTTCCTGCACGTTACATATCGTAAACGAACTTGATCTTTGGAAGCAGCCGGTCAACGGTCAGTTTCAGGTACAGGGATTCACTTTCAGCGCCTGCCCGGAAGATGTAAACCT
>WRHG01000146.1 GCA_009783365.1 Clostridia bacterium
CTATGGGGGAGATCGGAAGCATATCAGTGGCCGCGGACGGTGGTCTTGTGGCAACGCTGTCCAACTTGCCTTCCATGCCGGACACTTCGGAAGAGGCTGGGGAGGAAGGAGATTCTCCAAAGGGGCGTATCATGTTCACTCCGGACAACATGGAGACCACGGTTGTCTGGTACACTGAACAAGGGCTAATGGGCACTCACTTTACCGTGCGCGGCATTCTGTCCGGCATCGCAGCCCTCAACGGTCAACGCCTTGCAGCCCAGGAGATGGGGTTTGGAGGTGCTGCGGTAACTGTATACGACAGCATGGGAAAGAATATTCTATCCATTGGGCCCAGAGACTTTTCCAATCTGACTGCCGGCCCGGACGGTGAGAGCCTATTCCTGGTACAACCGGAGAAGATATCCCAGATGGATCTGGCGGGCAGCACGATAAGAACCATTCCATGGACACAGGATTTTATGGAACAATTGGCGGTGGCGGCCGACGGAACGCTTTTTCTGGCAAACGCCGCCGGCTTGTACAGCGCGAAGCCGGATGACCTTGAAATGATCCATGTGGCAGACACGGCCCGGTATCTGATCGGCGCGCCGGATAGCGGTTTCAGCAACCTCTGCGTCCTGAAGGACGGCACACTGCTGGCACACCTTGCAGGCGGTTCGGTCATGCTTGGCGCCGGTCGCGTTTCCATGCGTATTGGAGGCCCGGGCGGCGGGGCGGAAAGCAAGCTGGTGGCTTACGTGTATAGCGCTCAGATGGATATGAGCGGCAACACCGAGTTTACGGTTTCAGCCCTGCGTAATACCACGAAGCTGCGCAAGGCGGTCAGCGACTTCCAGCGAATTCATCCCGAGCTGACAGTTCGCTTTAGCGCGTCTCTGGAAGAAACGGATATAGATACTCCCGTGGAAGATGCGATTCGTATCCTCAATACCGATTTGCTGGCCGGTAAGGGTGGAGACGTGCTGATTTTAGACGAACTGCCCATGAGGCAATACATTAGCAAGGGCGTGCTTATGCCACTGGATGAAGTTTTGGCGGGCATCGGGTTTTTACCGGGGATCCTGGAAAGCAGCCGCGCAGCGGACGGCAGGCTCTACGCTATGCCCGCCCAGTTTCGTTTTGACACCCTGTGGGGGAGAAAGAATCAGGTGGAAGGGGTGCGTTCCTTGGGTTCCATGGCTGAGATCCCCTTGGATCATGCCCAGGATTTACTGCGTCCGTTAACGGCTGAGGAGTTGCTGGAGATGTTTTATCCGGCCAGCCAATCTGGATTTCTGGATGGGACCGGACATCCGAGATTTGATACGCCTGAGTTTGAGGCATTTCTGGATGCGCTCTACGGTATTTACAGCGCCCAAGCAGTACAGCCAAACGATGTATCCGGCTCGCCCGGCAACGGGCCAAAAATGAACATGGAAGAGCTGCAGGGCATGATGAACGGTTCCATAGCCTTGATGAGTTCAGGGATGAGCGGAACCTTGCAGACGGCTTTGCCTTATACCATCAGTGGCGCCAGCGACGGAGCTTTTATAGTCGTGCCTGCTATGGATGGTGCGGGCCGGACTTATACTCCGTCGCTTATGGGGGGTATCGGCGCCAATACAGCACATCCGGAGTTGGCGGCGGAGTTCCTGCGCTCCCTATATGCCCCTGAGCTTCAGGAATTGGATGGAGTGGACGGCTTCCCAACGGTGAGCGCCTCCCTGAATAAGCTATTTGCGGACGCGAAAGCGCGAAACAAGGAAAAGAACCTCGCGATGGTACTCAGTTTAGGCGATGGGAATCCCATTCAAATGGAGCAGCCCGATGACGCAACCTGGGACGCGGTCCGGGCTGCATGCGATACACTGACAGCGCCCTACATCGACGATCCCACCCTGATGAGCTTCATCGTGGAGGAGACAGCCTCCTTCTTCGAGGGGCGGACATCCGCCCAGGACGCCGCCAGGGCGCTTCAGCAGCGGGCTATGGCCTACCTGAACGAATAGGTGACAAGCATGCGTATCCTGTTGGTAGAGGACGATCAGGCGCTGGCCCAAGCGATTGCCTACCGGCTCCGCAAGGAAGAGATGACAGTGGACCGTGAGGACGATGGGCTGGCGGGCTTTATGGCGCTTAAAAACAGTATATATGACACAGTACTTCTGGATCGTATGCTGCCGGGGATGGACGGCGTTACGCTGCTGAAGCGCATGCGGGGTATGGGCAACCATACGCCCGTGCTGATGCTGACTGCCATGGACGGGATAGCGGACCGGGTGGTGGGCCTGAATGCCGGTGCGGACGACTACTTGGTAAAGCCCTTTGCCATGGACGAAATGATTGCGCGCATTCGGGCGCTGTTACGGAGGCCCGCCCGATGGTTGCCTCAAAATACTGCCGCCGCTGGGGATCTGCTGCTGGATACGGAGTGTATGCTTCTTCGCTGTAATGCCTGTGAACGGGAGCTTTCCCGCCGGGAAGGGCAGCTTCTGACGTTCCTCCTTAATAATCCGGGCCAGGTCCTGCCGCGCAGTTTGTTGTTGGACCGGGTGTGGATGGAGGCTGCCGTGGAGGAGGGTAATTTGGATATCTACATCCATTTTTTACGGCGAAAGTTGAAAGACGTTAACTCGGTGTGCCGTATACAAACGATTCGCGGCATCGGATACTTGCTGTCGGTTCCCAAACCCGAATGACGTTCGCAGGTTATAAGCGGATCAAGAAGGGGGTAAGCGGATGCTTCGACGGCTGCGAATTAAGATAGCGGTGCTCAATGTGGCTGTATCCGGCGCCATCCTGCTGATCATGGCGTTTGTGGCGCTGGGAGTTACGGAAGGAATGATCGCCGGCCAGTACGAGCGGGATCTGCAGCAAAACGCCGCAACCATGCTGGGCGCTATGCAAAGTGCAAAGGCTGATACTAACATTCAGTTCGCATCTCAATACTCCGTGTTTATCAGGGAGGGAAATGAAGCGCGGTTGATCAGCGGCTCGGACGGGGATCACACAGCGGTGGCAGGCGCCGTGGCAAAAGTACAATCTCAGGTGGACGCCCGTGTAGGCCGGCTGGAGACCGATGATCCGGCGCTTCATGACAATATGCTGGTGCAACGGTATTTTATCGCTTCCGCGGGGCGTAACCATTTGTACCGTTTTCAGCAGCAGGTTACGTATCACTTTCCTAATCTGTTGGTGGAGTCCGGTACAAAAGCCTATCGAGTTTCCGCCACCACAATGGCGGGAGAACCGGCGCAGCAAGTTTTTGTGTTACAAGACCGAATGGCGGAACTGGCTGCGGTGGCCAGTCTCCGTTGGCTGTTCGCCGGGTGTGTGGCTGGTGGTTTGGCGCTGACAGGGCTGGCCAGCCTATATTTGAGCACCAGGTCCATCCGACCGGTGGAACAGTCCATTCAACAGCAGCGAGCATTTGTGGCAGCCGCGTCCCATGAGTTGCGCACTCCTGTGGCTGCAATCAGGGCTAATGCCGAAGTGTTAGGCGATGCGCCGTTGGATGATTTTATGCCGTACCTGAACGCTATTACCCGGGAAGGGGAGCGCATGAGTCACTTGGTTTCCGATCTGATGGATTTGGCTCGAACTGACGCGGGTGAGCTGCAAGTGCGAGAGGAGGATATCGACGTGGCGGAAATCGCCAGTCGAGCCGCCTCATTGCTAAAACCGCTGGCCGAACAAAGACGCCACAAGTTTGAATTGGAGCTGGAAAGCGCCATATGCCGCGGAGATAGCGATAGGCTTTGCCAGGTGCTGGTTATTCTTCTGGACAATGCGATCCGGTATACACCGGAGGCTGGCGCAATCCTGATCTCAACCGGTAAGGAGGGGCAGCAGGTTTATTTGCGGGTGGCGGATAACGGACCGGGTATTCCGGATACGCAAAAAAAGCAGGTGTTTGAAAGGTTTTACCGGGTAGACAAAGCGCGTTCCACCAGCGGTTCAGGGCTTGGCCTCAGCGTTGCGGTCCAGCTTACGGAGCAGATGCACGGAACCATCAAGCTTACCGATGCCCCGGGCGGCGGAAGCGTATTTCACATATTCCTGCGGTGCGGAAGGCAGGTGTAGGCGCAGGATAGAGGATATTGACTCCGGGCAGCGGGGGCAGATTATGCTGTTAATGCGCGTTTTCATCATTTTGTTTTGCAGTATAACACTCCACGGCTTGAACGATTTTCTCAAAATCGCTGTGCAGCAAATGCTCGGCAATGGCGCCCAGCAATTCGCTGGTCCGTTTTGACCCTTTCGTTTTCCGTAGTTCCGCCAATACTTCAGCAGCGGTGTTGACATCGTACTCCGCGCAAGCCGCTGTGATCTTTAATAATTGTTCGTGTATGAAGGACGGAGCCTCGTCAACCGCGCTGCTTTCGTCTTTCGGCGCAGGCATGAGCGCTTCCGTAAAAGCTCGTAAAGCGTTTAGAAAAGCTGGGGTTTCAGATTCTATCATCTCAGTATTCCCTTCCCGTCCAGCCATTTCCAGCTTCAGCGCCATGGCGGATAAATCCATTCTCCCAACGTTGGCCAGCGCGCTTTTCATGCCGTGTACGTTAATGAGATAACTCCGCATATGATCTTCGTTCCGATAGTCATTTTTCTTCGATAGTACCTCCAATACCGTTAGCGCTTTCATGGCGTCCCTCGCAAAAGCCTCGGCAAAGTGCGGATCAATGGATGGATGAGAAACTTGACTGGAAGATTGTGCTGTTATCGCTTCCGCCTGCTTTTTTGCCGTTTCGATGACCGCAATCGGTTGGTTATCGCGTATGAGTTTATTAAGCACTGTATTGAGCTGGCGGATGTTAATCGGTTTGGAAATAAAATCGTTAAAGCCGTTTGCGAGGAATATATCCGCTTGTCCCGCTACGGCATTTGCGGTCAGCGCGACAATCGGCCGTTCATAGCCCATGTCGCGTATGTGTTTTGTCGCCTCTATACCATCCATTTTCGGCATCATGTGATCCATGAACACAATGTCGTACAATTTGCCGCTTTTAATTTTCTCAATCGCCGCAAATCCGCTGTCTGCCGAGTCAATCGTAAGACCGTACGGGGCCATCAGCCCCTTGGCGACATAAATATTCGTTTCCACATCGTCTACGATTAAGAC
>WRHG01000147.1 GCA_009783365.1 Clostridia bacterium
GCATACCACTATGGCCAAGGCAAAATTTGAGCGAACCAAGCCACACGTAAACATTGGCACAATCGGACACGTAGACCACGGAAAGACGACGCTGACGGCGGCGATCACAATGGCTCTGGCGCAGCTGGGCGAATCCAAGGCGATGAAATACGAGGACATCGACAAGGCGCCGGAAGAGAAGGCCCGCGGCATCACCATCAATACGGCCCACGTGGAGTATGAAACGGCGAACCGGCACTACGCGCATGTGGACTGCCCGGGACACGCCGACTACGTAAAGAACATGATCACGGGCGCGGCGCAGATGGACGGGGCAATCCTGGTAGTATCGGCCCCGGACGGCCCGATGCCCCAAACGCGGGAGCACATACTGCTTGCCCGCCAGGTAGGTGTGCCCTACATCGTGGTGTTTCTGAACAAAACGGACATGATGGACGATGAAGAGCTGCTGGAATTGGTGGAGATGGAGATACGCGATCTGCTGAGCACCTATGAGTTTCCCGGCGACGACATACCCATCGTGAAGGGGAGCGCGCTGGAAGCTCTGGAATACGTGCAAAACGGCGGCACAGATGTAAAGAGCGCCAAGGAAACGGCATGCCTCTTTGAATTGATGGAGGCGGTGGACAGCTACATACCGTCTCCCAAGCGGGATAAGGACCTGCCCTTCCTCATGCCTGTGGAGGATGTATTTTCCATAACGGGCCGGGGGACCGTGGCCACGGGCCGCGTGGAGCGCGGCACCGTGAAGGTGAGCGAGACGGTGGAGATCGTGGGCCTGATGGAAAAATCCCGCAGCGTGGTGGTCACGGGCGTGGAGATGTTCCGCAAGCTGCTGGACCAAGCGGAGGCGGGCGACAACATAGGCTTGCTGCTGCGCGGGGTGCAGCGCAACGAGATCGAGCGGGGCCAAGTGCTGGCCAAGCCCGGTTCCATCCTCCCCCACACCCACTTCACGGGCCAGGTATACGTGCTGACCAAGGAGGAGGGCGGCAGGCATACCCCCTTCTTCAACGGCTACCGCCCACAGTTCTATTTCCGCACCACGGACGTGACCGGCAACATCAAGCTCCCCGACGGTGTGGAAATGGTGATGCCCGGCGATAACATCGACATGGAGATTACACTCATCACCCCCATCGCCATTGAGCAGGGCCTCCGCTTCGCCATCCGCGAAGGCGGCCGCACCGTTGGTTCTGGCGTTGTGGCCAAAGTCCTGGAAGATGTGTGACCCGGGTTGAGGGCCCTGGACCTCAACCCCGTTTCAAAAGGTTTGGCGTGAATGCCAAACCTTTTCCTTAACTCGCGGATGAGGATAGATTGGACGGGGACGGAACATGCTTAAACGAAACCAGAAATTTTTAAACCGGCTTAACATCGCCGCGGACGCCTCCATCGCGTTTTTGGTCATGCAGCTGGCCTATTGGCTCCGTTTTTCACTTTTCCGGGACGCCGTCCACAGCTTGAGCCCCTCCTACTACGTGTGGCTGGCAGCGGCATCCAGTGTTCTGCATGTCCTCCTCTATGGGCTGATCCGCTTTTACCGTTCCAAACGCAGCGTGCGCTATAGAGAAACCTTCGCAAGAATTTTTATCTGCGAAACCTCCTGCCTGCTGTTCATTCAAGGCGCACTATTCTTTTTGGACCTCATGGACATTTCCCGCCTGACGATTTTAATCGCCTATGCGTTTCAATTGTTGTTCATGAACGCCAAGGAAATACTTAAAAGCGCTATTTTTCATCATTACCGAAAAAAGGGATACAACCAGAAGCATATCCTGCTGGTCGGCGACGGAGAGTCGGCCCGGAATTTTCATCAGGCCATAGCCGCTCATCTGGAATACGGTTTCAACGTCGTTGGCTATTGCGCCCCGACAGAGAATTGGCAGGAACTCCGCCATTGCGGCGATTATGAATCGCTCCCCCGAATACTCGAAACGATAAAACTGGATGAGGTGGTCATCGCTCTTCCAGCGGCTGATTATGAGTGGATTGCCCGGGTCATTCAGCACTGCGAAAAGGCAGGCGTTCTCATGCGGATCATCCCTTGCTATTACAGGTACATTTCCTCCAAAATGGAAGTGGATGTCATCAAGGGGATCAATATGATTCAAATCCGCCAAATACCTTTGGATTTCGTGCAGAATGCCTTCCTGAAACGGGCTGCCGATCTCCTATTGTCCGTCCTTATATTGGCGGCAACTTCGCCGGTGATGCTTGCCGCCGCCATCGGCATAAAGCTTACCAGCCCGGGTCATGTGATCTTTAAGCAACAGCGCATGGGCAAGAAGAAGAAGCTCTTCGAAATGTATAAATTCCGGAGCATGCGGGTCAACGATCAGGAGGATTCCGGCTGGAGCACCAGCGAGGATACCCGGCGTACGCACATCGGTTCTCTGCTGCGTAAATATTCCATAGACGAGCTGCCTCAGTTTTTCAATGTCATTAAGGGCGATATGTCCATTGTAGGCCCCAGGCCGGAAATGCCCTTCTACGTGGAGCAGTTCAGGGATGAGGTACCCTTGTACATGGTGAAGCACTATGTGAAGCCGGGAATTACCGGATGGGCCCAGATCCATAATCTGCGGGGGGATACTTCCATCCGCGAAAGAATTGATCATGATATTTATTACATTGAAAACTGGTCCTGGTGGCTGGATATTCAGATCATGTTCCTGACGGTCTTTCATATGAAAAACGCGGAACGTACCAACAGCCGGAGAAAAACCTATGAAGACCGCGGCTGCTGAGCCGAAAGCGGGCGCATGTCCGGCGCCAAGCTGCAGTATCATAATCCTTACCCTAAACGCGGCCGGAAGCCTCCCCACCCTGCTGGATCGCATATTCCGGCAGACGCTCCGGCCTGCGGAGGTGCTTGTGGTGGACAGCGGCTCCGGGGACGGCACGGTCGCCCTAGCCCGTAAGTACAGCGGCGTGCGCTGTATCCAGGTCGAAAAAACGTCTTTTGATCATGGCGGTACCCGGGACATGGCTCTGCGCCAAACAAAGGGGGATATCGTCTGCTTTCTGACTCAGGATGCTCTTCCTGTTAATGAGCGCTATCTCGAGGAGCTGACCGCGCCCTTGATAAACCCTGCTGTTGCATGTGCCTGCGGCCGGCAGGAAGCCTTGAAGAGCGCGCCCCTGGCGGAGCGTCTCACACGCGCATTCAACTATCCAGAGCGCAGTTTTATCCGGTCCAGCGAAGACCTGGTACGCATGGGGATCAAAACCTATTTTCTATCCGACGTTTGCAGCGCCTATCGCCGTGACGCATACTTGGCCGTAGGCGGCTTTGCGAATCCTATCCTGGTTAATGAGGACATGCTCATCGCTTCCCGGATGATCCGCCGCGGGTATCGAATCGCTTACTGCGCCGAAGCGCGGGTTTGGCATAGTCATACCTATACCTTATCGCAAGAGTTTCGGCGAAACTTTGATATAGGCGCGTTTCTGGCGATGTACGTCCGGGAGTTGCCTGGCGCCGGCACAGCGCGGGAAGGCTTACGCTATATACGAGCCGTCTCCGCCCGATTGCTGGCAAAGGGGCATGTAATCTCGTGGCTCACTTTTTGCGCTCATTGTACGGCCAGACTGCTGGGAAACCTATTCGGCAAAAAATATCAACAACTTCCACGCCGATGGATTCTTCGAATGTCCGCCCAGCAGGCCTATTGGAGAAACAGCGACCGCTTTACTTAAGTAACGGACTTCGGGCACAACTCCGTCAGAGGTTCTTTTCTTCTTTCCGTGAAAAGCGGGTTTTGCTGGAACGGGGTTTGGCAAAGAGATTCCGGCAGCGCCGGGTTTGACGCTGGGCCGAGGCTGATGATATACTAGATACTCAATAAAACCATTTGGGCATCAAACGGAGGTACGGTTATGCGCAGGCTGAAAACCACTGATTGGCGGCAGCGTTACTTCACCGGGCTTCACGCGGTCTTTGTACTGCTGGCGGTATTTTCCCAGCTGTTTTTTTTAGTATCACCCACCCATGCCCAACCTGTTTCCGCCGCATATCTATGGCCTGCCGCAGTTGCGCTGCTTGCGCTCATCCTGTATCGAAATCGCACGCCCCGGCCGGTTGGCATGTCGATACTGCTTGCTCTGTCTGCCTGGACCTATGGCACCTGTCTGCTGAACGGGGACTACTACCTGATTTATCACATCGGTTTTATGTTGGGGGTGGTATTAGCATTTGGGGTGTGCTATCCTCTGTTTTTACTGATGGACGATAATCAGCGGGCTCTTTGGCTGCGGCGCTTCGCCCACGCCGTTGTATGCTCGCTCGCCCTGACGGCATGGCTTGGCGTGTATGCCGCGGTGACCGGTACCCCAATCGTCACTCCCTTATCCAACGAAGGGCTGGGTCTATACACGTGGGAACGCCGCCTTTACCTCTTTGGACAGCATCCCAACAGCAACGCCTGCATCTTCTCCGTCGCGCTGTTTTTGACGTTGTTTTTGATGGCCCGCGCCCGCTCCTGGAAAAAAATCCTATATGCGCCCGCTTGTATCGGCCTATATGCGGCCATCGCCCTCACACTCAGCCGTACGGTCATGATCACCGTCGGCATTGGCTTTGCCATGCTGACTTTACTGCTTATCGTCCGCCATGCCGCCGTCTTAAAACCCGCCCTGCGGATCGGAGCGTATATCGCGGCCCCTTTGGCGGTAGCCGTCGCGGTATTCTTGTGCTTTTCACCGGTCTATCGCGGAATACTTTCCGTATCTGACAGCATGAGCGACGCCGGCACGGGCCTGGCTTCGGCCGAGGTGAAGAACAGCCAGGCGGCTGCGGCCCTGCCAAAACCCGAGCCGGTCCAGCAATCTTCCGGCGAGATCCTTGAACGCACCTTTTCCAATGACATCGGTACGCTGCGGGGACGTACGGACATTTGGAAAATCGGCATCGACCAAATCAAGCAACGGCCGATTACCCTGCTCATCGGTATGCTGGACTCGAAAGTGGCCCGGCTGCCGCTTGTACTGGGCCGTGGGCCGGAA
>WRHG01000148.1 GCA_009783365.1 Clostridia bacterium
ATGCGGAATTTTCTCTCGGTTTCGCGCTTGCGGTCACGCAACGCCGTAAAAAACTTGCCGATGTGATGTCAAAACTCGCCACAATGGATATGCCCAAAGAATGGGGCTTAAAAGAAGCCTGTTCCGAATGGCTTGCCGTAATGAATGACGGCGAAGCGTCCAAGAAGGCTTCCGAAAAAGTACGCGCCGCGAACAAAAAAGCCATGGCGGAATGCGGCACATGCGGTTGCGAAGCCGACGCGCTTTACAAACACATTAAAGATGAAGACGATATGCTTGTTAAAAAATCCGTTTGGGCGTTCGGCGGCGACGGTTGGGCTTACGACATTGGTTTCGGCGGTCTTGACCATGTAATCGCTTCGGGCGAGGACGTGAATATTCTCGTGTTTGACACCGAGGTTTATTCCAACACGGGCGGTCAGTCCTCTAAGGCTACCCCCACGGGTGCAATCGCCCAGTTCGCGGCTTCGGGTAAGGAATCTGGAAAAAAAGACCTCGCGAGTATCGCCATGAGCTACGGCAACGTTTATGTGGCAAGCGTGGCTATGGGCGCAAATCCCGCTCAGCTGCTAAAAGCGGTCACCGAGGCGGAGGCCCATCACGGCCCCTCCGTCATTATCGCATACGCGCCCTGCATCAATCATGGCATCAACATGGGTATGGCCCAGGCAGAGGCCAAGAAGGCTGTGGAATGCGGCTACTGGCCTCTCTATCGGTACAATCCCGCGCTGGCGGAGGCGGGCGGGAACCCTCTCACCCTGGACAGCAGGGAGCCGTCCGGCGACTATCAGGCGTTCATCCAGGGAGAGGTGCGTTACGCCTCCCTGGCGCAGCTCTTCCCCGACGTGGCGAAAGAGCTGTTTGCCGCCAACGAGGCGGATGCCAAGGAGAAGTATGCGCGCTATAAGGATATGGCCCAGGGCTAACGCCAGGGATCGGGCTCCGGGGATCGCTTTGTATCCCGGTTGGGCGTTTCGTCAAGAATTCGTAGCCGGGGCAATGGTTAATATCCCGCAGCGACGGGCGCGGGGCAACGGCCCTGCGCCCGTCGCCAGGTAAGGCAATGCCGCTGGCGCCGTCAGGATGTAAAAAACGCCCTCCAAATGAGATTTTAAGCATTTTCTCATGGAGTTGTCATGCGTTCCTCAAGCATCTTCGCCGGCAATGGTGTATGATCCGATGGTAAAAGGTTTCCGCTCGGCGGAGGGATCACGTAAATTCGACGGAAAATAAGTAAGGAGGAACTCATCCATGAGTGAAACGAACCAAAACAATCAAGGTCAGGCCCAGCATTCCAGTTCCGTGTTTTCATTTCTATACCGTACCCGCGTGAAAGTCCTCAAGGGAAGCACCACAATTATGAATCTGTCGCTGCTCTTCGCTTTGGTATCGCTGCTGTTTGCGCCTTGGCTGGTGATCATCGGCTTTGTCGTGGCTCTGGTGCTGGGATACCGCTTCAGTATCACCCGCAATGACCCTGGTTTTGCGGAATCCATTCAAAACGTGGTACAGCAGGCTGCCGGCAATGTGAAAAGCGCGGTGGACAGCTTTTCCCCAAAGAATGATCAGGACGCGGGGGAACAGTAACCGGCGCCTCAAGCACACGATGTCAGATCAAGAACGGCTATGAAAACCACATCCGGACTGAAAGCTCTGGACGAAGAGCTGAAAACAAAGGCGTTGGAAGATAAGTATTTCCGACGCCTTTTTCATTGTCATTTGCTCCTCCTGCTAAGCTGAAATAGTCTTGATTCGATCTCGGCGCTCAAGGCGCCGCCAAATCCGTCCATCGTTTCGGCATTACGCCCTCCCGTTTGCCATGCAAACCCGGATCCAACCCTTTACGACCTCTTTGATTTTTTTCTTGATGGGTTTCACCACATCCAGCGTATAGGGATCGGAACCCACACGATTGAGTTCCTCCCGCATGCCGTTCATATAGGTACAGTGAATAATGGTGCCCACATTGACCTTGTTGATGCCGCTTTTGATGGCTGAGCGGATGTCTTCTTCCGGAATGCCCGTGCCCCCGTGCAACACGAGAGGAACCGAAACCGCAGCGTTGACTTCGTTAAGGCGCGCGAAATTGATTTCCGGCTTTCCCTGATAGAATCCATGCGCGGTGCCGATGCCCACCGCCAACGAATCCACCCCGGTTCCCGCCACAAGAGCCACGGCGTCTGAAACTTCCGCCAAAAAGTCACCGCCTGCAAAATCTCCCTCGATTCCTTTTCCTTTAATTCTTCCGATCTCAGCTTCCACATGGACTCCCTTTTTCCGCGCGTAGGCGATGACCTCATTGACCTGGCGAACATTCTCCTCCAACGGATATTTGGATGCGTCGATCATGACGGAAGGATAACCGTAATCAATGCCCGCTTTACACAGATCCACCGAAAAACTATGGTCCAGATGGTGTATGATGGGAACCTTCGCTTTTGCCATGGCGGCTTCACCGAACGCGCCGCATAGCTCCACGCCGATGGCGGCCACAACCAGAGGATTGGAGGCGATCAGGATGGGCGCTTTTTCTTCCTCCGCAGCCTCGATGATCGCCAGGAAATCCCATATATCCGAGTAGTTGAATGAAGGGAGCGCGTATCCTTTGTAATCCGCATCCATGAGCAGTTCCTTGAGTGTGGGCTTAGTCACAACCATATCCTCCCGCTATTGATAGATCCGCTTGACTTTTGGACCATACTTATGTAAAATACATTTGCATGAATGTCACTATACACGAGCTTACGCTGATTGTCAAGGGTTCAAAAAATATCAGGGTGGTTTTGAATGAATAGCAAGGATTTGTTGCTTCTGATATCCAAGCTGTATTATGAAGAAGGCATTATACAAGATAAAATCGCAAGCGAACTGGGCATGACGCGCTTGCGTGTCATTGAGCTGCTTAAGCGCGCCAAAGCAGAAGGGATTGTGCGGTTTCAAATTATCAACCCAAACGATTATGACGAGCTGCAGCGTCAACTGGCAGAAAAATATGGGTTGCACAAGACGATCATCGTGCCTTCTTTTCCGGAATACGCGACCATGCAACGTAAAATCCTTGGGAAAGCAGCCAGCACGTACCTCAACGAGACGCTGAAATCCCGGGACGTACTGGGTATCGGTTGGGGATTGTCGGTGCTAGAAACAGCCGATTGTCTGCAGGATTATGAAAAACGCTCGATTACAGTGGTGCCGCTGATCGGCGGCGGCAGTGAGATGTTCCGGCAATATGAGGTAAACATGCTTACCCGCCGCTTCTCCCAAGTTTTCGGCGGAGCTTTTTATCCGTTGTACACTTTAGCGCTCGCTGATTCAAAAACCATCCGTGACGCCATTATAACCGACAGCAAGATCAACCGTGTGATTGAATTCTGGAATCACATGGATGCCATATTGATCGGTATCGGAGCAATGACCGTGCGCTTCCCCGATTTGTTCGACAAGCACCTGGAAGCGGAGCCGATCGACTTTGCGAGCCTCCGCATCGTCGGTGATATACTGTGCCGCTTTTATGACATTGAGGGTCGGGAAGTGCGGCTGGATGTATCCGACCGTATGATCGGCGCTGATTTTGAAAATCTCAAGAAGGCCGGACAAGTCATTGGCGTCGCCGGAGGGGTAACCAAGTACAATGCTATTCTGGGTGCTGTACGCGGGCGGCTCATCAATGTGTTGATCACAGATTACGATGTCGCGCGCAAGCTGTTGGATCAGCCGGATCCATAGCCAATCCATTTGGTAAGCGCATTGCTTTCCGCTTTGAAAGGAAGGGGACTCCAAATGAAAATCCTGAACTTTGGTTCCATGAACATCGACTATGTGTACGTTGTATCGCACTTTGTCCGCCCCGGAGAGACGCTGTCCTCCACGCGCATGGAAATCTTCTGCGGCGGCAAGGGCCTGAACCAATCCATCGCTCTGGCACGAGCCGGAATGGAAGTTTATCACGCCGGTTGTATTGGCGAGGACGGAGATATGCTGGCTGAAAACCTTGCCGAAAACGGCGTAGACATCAGCCTCATCCGCCGCTGCCCATCCAAGACCGGCCATACCATCATCCAAGTAGACGCCGCAGGACAAAACAGCATCCTGCTTTTCGGCGGCGCGAACCAGCTGATCACGGAGGAGCATATCGACGAAGCATTGGCGGACTTTTCCGCCGGCGACATGCTGCTGCTGCAAAACGAAGTGAACCTGGTGGACAGCATGATCCGCAAAGCCAAAGCGCGAGAATTGCGCGTGGTTGTCAATCCCGCGCCTATGCAGCCGAACATGCTCTCTGCTCCGCTAAATTTGGCGGATGTGCTCTTCCTGAACGAATTGGAAGCGACGGAACTATGTGGTGAGCGGGAACCCCAGAGGCAGCTTTTCGCACTGCGGGCCCGATACCCCAGAACGACGCTGGTTCTAACGCTTGGTGAACATGGTTCCCTATACCAGGCTCCGGGCGGCGAAACGTACCGTCAAGGCATCTACCGGGTACCCGTGGTGGATACCACCGCCGCTGGTGATACGTTTATCGCTTATCTGCTGGCCGGCCTGGTGTTACGCCTCGACACGGCAGAGAGCCTTCAGCTTGCCGCCAAAGCGGCGGCCATGGCGGTCAGCCGCGAGGGCGCGGCGGTGTCGATCCCCCGGATGGACGAGGTGAAGGCATTCCCTGTTTGATTCTCAATGTATCTCATGTGGAGGTCCAGCGCCATGAAGCGTTTTATTGATGACCCGCATACCCTTGTTCCGCATATGATTGACGGCTATTTACGCGCTTTTGGCCGCTCGTTTGAAAAGATCGACGGCTACAATGGCATAGTAACGCGCCGCCGCGAACCGCGCGTGTCCATTGTCACGGGCGGCGGTTCAGGCGGCGAGCCCTGGTGCCTTGGCATGGCAGGCGAAGGCCTGGCAGACGGCGGGGGTGTGGGGAAAATTTTTGCATCTCCACCCCCGGCCGCCGGAGCGGCAGGCCCAAAGACAGACCATCAT
>WRHG01000149.1 GCA_009783365.1 Clostridia bacterium
AAACGGTTCGCTTTTTGCGCCTGATCAATGACCCGGAGGGGCTTTGCATCAGCCTTAGGAATATTTCCCTCAGCACTTGCGGCCTTGTGCCGGAAATACGCAGGTTGGCGGAGGAAGGGCTGCCGGTGACGCTCAGCGTATCCCTCCATGGGCCTAACGACGATATTCGCAGGGAAATCATGCCCATCGCCAAACGATACCCTCTGCCGGAACTGATGGCCGCCGCGAAGGCCTATGGAAAGCAAACGGGCCGCAGGGTGATTTTTGAATATGCTTTGATTGACGGGCTCAACTGTTCCGCCGGCCATGCCAGGGAATTGGCCCGGCTGGTTGCGGGGTTCCAGTGTCATGTGAACCTGATTCCCTTGAATCCGATACCCGAACGGCGCCTTGCCGCCCCCGGGCCGGAGCGGGTACGCGCGTTTTTGCGAATTGTCGGGGACCTGGGCATATCCGTCACCTGCCGCCGGGAAATGGGCGCGGATATCGGCGGGGCTTGCGGGCAACTTCGCCGGCGGCACTTGAAAAGCGGGGCAAAAGTTGATAGGATGGGAGAAGGCTGAATTACGCCATGAACGAGGGCGTGAGAGAGGGATGCGGTATGTTGGTTCACACGAAGACCCATCCGGGGCTGGTACGGGCGTCCAATCAGGATGCCCTGCTGGTCATGGCCGGCGCCTTTGGCGTCGCGGACGGAATGGGAGGCCATAGCGGCGGGGAAACCGCCAGCCGGATGGCCGTGCAAGTCGTTAAAAACGCGCTGCAAGGCAAGACGCCGGAGGAGGGTGCGCTTTTGTCCGCCCTGGAGGCGGCGAACCGCCGGGTTTTTGAAACGGGTAAGCGGGACGCAAAGCTTTTCGGCATGGGAACCACATTCACCGTTTTGTGGGAAGGGCCCCGTGAGGTATGGATCGGCCATGTGGGAGACAGCAGGGCCTATCTGTACCGGAAGGGGGAGTTGAAGCGCAAGACCGAGGATCATTCCATGGTGGCGGAATTGCTTAAGAATCAGCTGATCACGGAGGAAGACGCGGCGGACCACCCCTACCGGCACGTCATCACCCGGGCCATTGGCATTGACCCTGTGATTCAAGCCGATGTTTTTAAGGTGGAAAAGCAGGCGGGTGATCTCTGGCTGGTTTGCAGCGACGGGCTCCACAACATGCTGACGGACGGCATGATCGCCGAGGTTTTGGGCGCTCTGGAGGGAATGGAGGCTGCCAATAAGCTGCTGGAGCTGGCCATTGAACATGGCGGGCAGGATAACGTCAGCTTTGCGCTGGGCGCCGTGGCGGAGGTGGAGCCCCTATGATGAAGGGCGTCGTCTTTGCGGAGCGCTATCAGCTGGGCGAGTTTATCGGGCAGGGCGGTATGTCGCTGGTGTACCGGGCTGTGGATATTCGTACCGGGCACAGCGTGGCTGTGAAAATCCTTAAAAGCGAATACAGCGGAGACGCGGAATTTTTGGTGAGGTTTCAGCGGGAAGCCCATGCCGCCAGCCTGATGGCTCATCACAACATCGTCAATTTGCTGGACGTTGGGGTGGAGGGCGAGTACCGTTATTTGGTGCTGGAATACGTGCAGGGAAGTACCCTGAAGGAAATCATCCTGCAAAAGGGCCGTTTAAGCACAAATGCCGCCATACAGATCACAATTCGCATTCTGAGCGCCCTGCAGCATGCCCACGATAACGGCATCATCCACCGGGATATTAAACCGCAAAACGTGCTGGTGCATGATGACGGCCACGTTAAGGTGGCGGATTTCGGCATCGCCCGCATGACCAATGCCTTTACCATCAGCAAGGGCGATACGGTGGTGGGCTCGGTGCATTACTCCTCGCCGGAGCAGGCGGCCGGGGCTGTGGTGGATTCCACCAGCGATCTTTATTCCGCCGGCGTGGTTATTTACGAAATGCTTACGGGCCATGTGCCCTTTACCGG
Source organism: Clostridia bacterium (assembly GCA_009783365.1). The sequence goes on from WRHG01000149.1 coordinate 1,944, forward strand.
CGACAATGCAGTGGCTGTGGCGATGCAGCACATCAACGCCGTGCCGCCCTCCATTTTGGAGGATAATCAAAATGTGCCGCCCCCGGTGGTGGCTGCTGTAATGAAAGCGCTGGAGAAGTCTCCCAGGAGGCGCTATCAGAGCGCCCGGGAAATGGCGGACGCGCTGACCAAAGCAAGGGATGGCAAGGCAGAGCCGGCGGCGCCCCCCCTCTTCGCCGAGGGTGGCGGCGGAAAACCCGCGGGGCAGCAAGGGGCCGCCCCGAGCATCCAGAACGCCCGTTCACAGGATGCCAGGCAGGGCTACCAGGCCGCCCGCGCACCGGCGTCCAAAGGGAACAAGTCCTCCTTCTGGCCCATCACGCTGGCAGTGATAGGCGTGCTGGGTATGCTCCTCTTTGGCGTTATACAGATTTATACACAGCTGACCAACAGCGCGGTATCGCCGGAACTGGTCGGCTTGCCTGTGGACGAGGCGCAAAACCTGGTGAGGCGGGCCCGGCTTAATTGGCGGCAGACCGAGCTCCACCACACCGCCATTCCCGAGGGAGTCGTCATCGCGCAGATTCCCGAACCGGATACCGCCATGGTTAAGGGGGACAGCGTGGTGGTCACGGTCAGCTTGGGGCCGGTCACGTCGGATACGCCGGATCTGGTGGGCTCCAGCCTGGAGGAAGCCGCCGTCAGGCTGAAGGAAAAAGGCCTGGGTATGGTGGTGTTTAAGATTGCGTCTACAGAGCCGTTGGATAAGGTATTGTCTCAAAACCCGTTGATGGGGCAGCCCTGTCCCGTAAGCATGGAGGTGGAGGTGACCGTTTCCGGCGGCAGCGCTATGGTTCCCGACGTGGCCGATATGGGCTTTGAGGCCGCCAGGGCTTTGTTGCAGGAGAACAGCCTATCGGTAGGTAAAATCGAATATGCCGAGACCCAGGATCAGAGGCTGATCGGCAAGGTGGTGGCGCAAACGCCCACCGCCGGGACCATGGCTGTGCTGGATGCGGCCGTTACCCTGACCATGGCCAGGCAAGCCATGGATTTTCACTCCGAGGTCAGCGTCGTCCTGCCTGAAGCCCAGGATGGCCGCACGCTGCGGGTCATCCTGGTAGAGGAGGGCGCGGAGGTGGAGCAATACATCAATATCGTGCCCGCCAGCGCCACCATGACCACGCTGCTTGTGCCGCTGTCCTCCAATCGCAAAGGCGCGATCCTTTGCAGGGTGTACCTGAATGACGTGCTATGGGATGAGCGGGAGGTTCAGCTTCAGTGACGGATAGAAGCGGCCTTTTTCAGGGCTTGATCGTGAAGGGTGTGGGAGGCCTTTATTACGCCAAGGGGCCGGATGGGGAAGTGCATGTGCTGAGGGCCAAGGGTAAGTTTCGCAGGCAACGCGTTACGCCCCTGGTGGGGGATCGTATTCTCTATAGCCCGGACCGTGGGGAGGAACATGGCTGGGTGGAGGAGATCCTGCCCCGGAGCAATGTCCTGCGGCGCCCGCCTGTAGCAAATGTACGCACCCTGCTGCCAGTGCTGGCCAGCGAGCCGGCGCCGGACTTTCTGCTGCTGGACATGCTGCTGGCCATGGCTTATGAGCAGGATATCCGGCCGGTGCTGGTGGTGAATAAATGCGACCTGGGGGGCGGGTTGGCCGGGGAGGCGCGGCGGATGTACGGCTGCTCGGGGACGCCCGTATTGGAGGTCAGCGCCAAGACCGGTCAGGGCTTAGACGCCCTGCGGGACGTGATGCGCCGGGGGATTTGCTGCTTTGCCGGACAATCCGGGGCGGGCAAGAGCACGCTGCTGGGCGCCGCCGCGGGCCTTGTTCTCCGCACCGGGGAGATGAGCCGCAGAATAAGCCGGGGCCGTCATACCACCCGCCATGCGGAGCTGCTCTTCCGGGAGGATTACGCGGTGCTGGACACGCCCGGCTTCAGCCTGCTGGAACCCTGGGACAAGCTGGAACCCATTCGGCTGAAAGCGTTCTATCCGGAATTTGCCCACTATGAGGGCAAGTGCAGGTTTGCTCCCTGCTATCACTTCAGCGAGCCCGGTTGCGCGGTGCTGGAAGCCGCGGGGAAAGGTCGCATTGCCAAGGAAAGACTGGAGAGATATCACCTGCTTCTGCAAAAAGTACAAAAAGCATGGAGGGAAAGATATGAGTAAAATAGCGCCGTCGCTGCTGGCGGCGGATGCGCTGCACCTGGGGCGGGAAGCCGGGCTGGCGGCGGGCATGGGTTGTGATTACTTTCATTTGGATATCATGGATGGGGTTTTTGTGCCCAACCTGTCCTTCGGGCCTCATGTGCTGGCCGGCTTGCGCCGGGAGGTCGGCGCGGTCTATGACGTCCACCTGATGGTGATCGATCCCCTCCCTTTTATTGACGTGTTTGCGGAGAACGGCGCCGACATCCTGACGGTGCATGTGGAGGCGCGGCATTTTGAGGAAAGCCTGGCAAAGATCCGAGGGCTGGGCCTTCGCGCCGGCGCTTCCCTGCGGCCGGGTACCCAGGCCCGGGCTATCGAGCCCTACTTTAACCTCCTGGACCTGATTTTGGTGATGACCGTGGAACCCGGCTTTGGCGGGCAGTCGTTCATGGCGGATATGCTGCCGAAAATTCGCGCGATTCGTGAGTATATTACTCAGCATGGGCTGGATTGTGAGCTTGAGGTGGATGGTGGGGTGAACCCCGAGACTGCGAAGCTGTGTATCGACGCGGGCGCGAATGTGCTTGTTGCGGGAAGTGATGTGTTCGGCCAGGCGGATAGAGTTGGGCGGATTGAGCAGCTTAGGACTGTTGGCGGTTGACGAGTTCGCCGATATCTCGGCGGTGAATTTTTGCCTTGTTCTTTTTGCCGCTTGACTGGCAAGGATTTGTTATCTTGTCAAGCCTACGGCGTGTCACTTTTCTACTCGTGTAGAAAAGTAACCAAAAGACACGCATAAAACCAGTTCACCCCACCAGCACGTTTCTCATTCCTGACGCTATCAACGACACCTTCCTCATTGACCCTCAGCAGGCCGCTCATCAAATCCT
>WRHG01000150.1 GCA_009783365.1 Clostridia bacterium
TGAGGACGCTGCACAGCAAAGGCCCTATTTCCAAACCGGCTATTGCGCGCGAGTTGGGCCTTACGAGCGCGTCGGTACACAAGTTTATCAACGAGCTTTTGGACGAAGGCGTTGTTGTGGAGGACGGCACCGCGCAGTCCATGGGAGGGCGCCGTGCGGCGCTGTACAACATCAACGCCAGTTACGGATATCTGTTGGGGCAGGACATCACCCATACCCAGCTGAGCACCTATGTATACAATATCAAACTTAACCTGTTGTACGAAGCCAAGGCCTTGATGCAGCCCGAATACAACCTCAAGGGGCTTGGCCTCATGTACGCGGAGCTGAAGAAGGCGCTGACCGAAACCGCCGTTCCCAAGGACCGCTGTTTCGGCATCGGCGTCTCGGTACCCGGCTTGGTGGATTATCACAGCGGCGTCGTACACAATATTCCCATACTGCGCAATTGGCATAACGTACCGATGAAAAACTACCTGCAGGAGCGATTGGGGATTCTAACGCTGGTGGACAACAACGTTAACGCGATGGTACTTGCGGATAAGTGGGTGCACGATCTGCCCGGCAACGGCCTGGTCGCCGTTTCGATCTCCCGCGGCGTTGGCGCCGGCGTTATCACGCGGGACGCCGGCTTCCGCGGCGCCAAATCCACCGCCGGCGAAATCGGCCACACGACGATTCGCTTCGACGGTATTCCCTGCACCTGCGGCAATAACGGCTGCTTGGATACCTATGTGCGGGCCACGGAAAAAACATTGATCCGCAAAGTGGAGCAGCGCGCAGGCCTGGAAATAGGCGAGATGGATCACCTGAAAGTATCGGAGCTCATGGAGCGGGAAGACACGTATATACTTGACGTCATGGATGAATTCGCGGAATATGTGTCCATTGCGCTGGATCATATATACAAGCTATACGCGCCGGGATGCATCGTCGTCCACAGCGACTGGCTTATGTCCTTTCGCGACTTGCGCTACCGCATAGTCGACAATTTCTTTGCCCGCAACAATTGGCTGCAGCACGATGAAGTGCAGGTGCTCTTCCTCGGGGCAACGGAGCATCTGCGCTATGCAGGCGCGGTCCTGGTTTTGGATCACATTTTCAATACAGAGCAAGGCCTGGGCGGCGGCTATTTCCAGCCCGCCGCCAACTGAATAAATGAAACGGAGGTTCCTATGACCGGCAAAGAACGTTTGCGGCGCGCGCTGAAGGGTGAATGCTCCGATAGGCCGCCTTCCGATTTCTGGGCGGAGGCAGTTACAAAGGAGCGTTTATTCACTTACCTGGAGCACAGGGATTTAGACCGTTTTCTGGATGATATGGGGGTGGATATCCGCGAGGCCGACGCCGACGCGCCGCCGGAGACGCATCTTGGCAACGGCGTCTATCAGAATTATTGGGGCGAACGTTATGTATACAGAACACTCCCCTATGGAAAAATGCGCGACGATATGCCGGGCGCGCTGCACGAGGCGGAAAGCCTGGAGGAAATACAGGCTTTTCCCTGGCCCGTCAATGACGATTTCGATTATACCGGCCTGGAGGAGCGCTGCCGTGAAATTCGCGACAAGGGATGCGCGGTGCGCTATGGTTTTGCCGACATCTGGCAACGCCCAACATTGGTGCGCGGAATGGAAAACGCCCTCGTGGACATGCATGAAAACCCGGCGTGGATCAAGTGGATGGGCCGCCGGTTTACCGATTTCTATCTGGAGGATTACCGAAGAGCCTGGGAAGCAAGCGGCGGGCGCGTCGACCTGTTTACGGTGCTCAGCGACCTGGGAACCCAGAACGGGCCTCTCATCTCCCTGGACATGTTTTATGAATTCATCTTCCCTTACCTGAAAGAAATGGCCGACCTCGCCCACAGCTTTGGCGCCGGTTTGTTCTTTCACTCTTGCGGCGACATCAGCAGCTTCATTCCGCATATTATTACCGCCGGCGTGGACGTTTTGAACCCGCTTCAACCGGTGAATCAGAATATGCAGCCGGAATCTCTGGCGAAGTATAAAGGGCGGATCTGTTTTCACGGCGGAATAGACGTACAGCGGCTGTTGCCCTCCGCAACGCCGCCGGAAATTCACGCCCAGGCGCGCCGTTATTCGGACACGCTGGGACCCGGCTATATTCTGGCGCCCACACATCTGTTTCAGCCGGATATCCCGCCGGAAAACATCATCGCCGTATACGAGTCGTTTGGGGCACGTTGATATCCGCCGACGTCCGTTGCCGCCCGCACCGCGGTAGCGGCATTCCGCCTATCCCTGATGATACCGCACTGTATCCACAAAGCTGAGGATGTTGGACAGCGGAGTACCGAAGGGAAATTGATGCGTCGGCGCTACGATGTACCCGCCGCCCGCGCCCAGAATATCCATTGCCCGCAGCGTTTCTTCCCGAACCTGTGCGGCGGTGCCCCGGGCAAATACGCCCTGAGTGCTTACCCCGCCGTAAATGGTTAAGCAACTCCCGTACTCCTGGCGGAACGCCGCCATATCGTATATCTCCGGCTGAAAAGTATTGTACACATCCAGCCCCATATCCACCAAGTCGCCCATAATGTCCCGCAAATCCCCGCACGAGTGTAAAAAAACGTATTTCCCATAGCGTTTGACCTCCGCAAAGAGGCGGACGAGCATCGGCTTGACAAAAGCGCGCCAGTGAGTTGGGCCCATAAGCAGCCCGTGCTGCTGGCCATAGTCGTCGCCAAACATGATGGCGTCAATATCGTATCGGCAGGCGACGCGGATGACTTCGACAGCGTAATCGGTGATGGCGCCCAGCAAACGGGATACAAAAGCGGGAGAAAGAACAAAATCAGTCAATAGGGCCTCCATACCGCGCAATGACCAAGCCCGTTCAAACAGTGTGGTGCTCAGCTCAAAAATACGGAAACGGTTCGGCTGCTCCCGCACCATGCGATCACACTTTTCCGCCGGCAAGCCGGCTTGCGGCACAGGAAAAACATAACCGTCCATCTCCGGCTCCGGCAGTTGATAGGCTGCGATATCGCCGATATCCCCCGCCGCCCCCGGCTGTTTTTTCCATACCACGCCAAAAATATCCCGGTGAGCGCCATTTCCCAGCTCAATGTGGTTTTTATTCTTTTCCCGCACCAGATGGTTACCAATACAAGCATAGAGATAGTCGTCCCGGCCGAAGTGCGCGCGCAGCGCCTCGTCTACCCCGGCTGTTACGTCCACCTGCCAGGGCACATAGGGCGCAGCTTTCCGCTCAATTGCGCGAATCACAGCTTCTCTGGGAGTCATATGCGTTCCTCCTTCAAACTCAACTTGACAACGCATGGGATTCTGTGTAGCATATGTTGCGGCGAGGGCTAAAACCCAGCGATTGTATTGAAGGGCGTGCTGATTATGAGACACTTTTCCACCCTGAATGAAGCCTTATCCATCGCGGTCTCGAAGGGGATCGCGCTTGGCGCCTTTGAATTCTGGTCTTTTGAGGTGGCCCGGGCCATCGTAAGCGCCGCGGAAAAACTGGATGTTCCGGTCATCCTGCAATGCGGAGAATACGAAATCGCCCAAATGGGCGGAAAGGAAGAGACGGTGCAGACCGCTTACTTCGCGTCGCGCCGCAGCAGTGTGCCGGTGGTGCTGCATCTGGATCACGCCACCACCTACGAAGCCTGCAACGCCGCCATCCTGGCCGGGTTTTCCTCGGTCATGATCGACGCTTCCGCACTGCCTTATGAAGACAATGTGTCCCTCACACGCCGTGTTTGCCAGCGGGCGCATTCGGTAGGCATCAGCTGCGAAGGGGAGTTGGGCCGTTTGGCAGGCGAGGAAGGCAATATCGTTGCCATGGGCCCCGAGGCTGCCCAAACCGATCCGGACGAAGCGCTGGATTACGTTACCCGCACCTGCATCGACGCGCTGGCGGTAAGCATCGGAACCGCCCATGGCGCTTACACCTTTGAACCCACCTTAAACATCCCCAGGCTGGACGCCATCGCCGCCAAAGTACAAGTCCCCATCGTGCTGCACGGCGGTTCCGGCACTCCGGCGGCGCAGGTGCAGGAATCCATCCGCCACGGCATACGCAAAATCAACATTTGTACCGACACGCAAATCGCGATGGGGAAGGCTTACATTGAAGCCCAGGCGCAACCTGGTTTTAAGTACAGCACCCAGGCGCTATGGGGCGCAGGTGAAGCGGCGGCCCACAAGGTGGCTTTGGAAAAAATGAAAATGTTTTCCACAGCAAGCTAGGTTTCCTTACGCTGTGCGGCGCCCATGAAGGCTAAAACCTCCTCAACGGTGCGTCGTTTGGCGGAGGCGCCCTTTTGCATCGCGTTCAGCGCGCCCATTGCGTTGCCCAACATGCCGCATCGCTCCAGATTTTCTCCGCGCAGTATGCCCAGGATCACCCCCGCTGTAAAATTATCCCCGCAGCCGGTGGTATCCACCACCGGCACCTGGTACGCAGGCAGAAACCGATGCCCTCTTTCGTCCATCACCAGGCAGCCTTTTTCTCCCAGCTTGAGCAACACGCGCTTTGCGCCCATCTCCAGAAAAGCGCCGGCCTGTGCCAGCGGTTCTCTCTCACCCAGCAAACTTTCGGCTTCGTCCAGGCTGGGAACAAAGTAATCCGTATAGGGCAGCACGGGCCGAATGCCTGAAAGTCCATATCCATTGATGTCGTAGGCGGTATCGGCTATCGTAATGGCTCCGGCCGCCCTTGCCAGGCCAAAAGCCTTGGCCGCGCTCTCTCCCGGGAACCCCTTCAACCCCATCAGGCTTCCCATGGATACCACTTTTGCTTTCTTCCAAAGTGCGCCGGGCACGTCCTCATATTGAAAGCAGTCGTTGTTTCCAACGCAGTAAACAAAGTTACGCCGCCCGTTTTCCTGAATCAGCACGATGCTGGTGCTGGTAACGGTGTGAGGGCTAGAAAGTACA
>WRHG01000151.1 GCA_009783365.1 Clostridia bacterium
TCTGAATTATCGGGGTTACCCTGCCAGCTTGTGTACAAGCGTGGACGAGCAAATTGTCCATGCTATTCCTTCCGAGAAGGTGGCGTTGAAGGAAGGACAGATCATCAGCCTGGACTGCGGTTTGATCCTGGACGGATGGCAAGCGGACAGCGCCGTCACGGTGGGTGTGGGAGCGATCAGCCCTGAAGCTCAAAAGCTGATCCGCGTTACGGAAGCATGCTTCTGGAAAGCCGCGCGGCAAGCGGTCGCGGGAAAGCGTTTGGGGGATATATCGCACGCGGTGCAAAGCCATGCGGAAGCAAACGGGTTTGGGGTTATCCGCGCCTTGTTCGGTCACGGCATCGGGCGTTTGATGCACGAAGACCCGGAAGTGCCCAACTTCGGAGAAGCCGGGCATGGTATACGCTTGCGCAACGGCATGACGCTGGCGGTGGAGCCGATGATCTGCAGCGGCGACTGGCAGGCGGAAGAACTGGACGATGGGTGGACTTTCGTGACTTGCGATCGCTCACCCTGCGCGCATTACGAGCATACGATCGCCATCAGCGACGACGGTCTTCCGCGCATACTGACGCTCCCGGGTTTTTGCTGGGAGGAGGAAGACCTGTGAGTAAACCGGCGTTTGTGCAAGGCAGGCTGGTGATCTCCAAGAAGGGGCGGGACACAGGGCGGGCGTTTATCATTCTTCAGATGCTTTCCGAAGAATACGCGCTGATCGCGGACGGCGCCTTACGCACCGCGGAGCGTCCCAAAAAGAAAAAGATCAAGCACCTGGCGCCCAAGCCGGCGCTGATACCCTTATGGCCCGGCATGAGCGACAGCGATATACGAAAGGCAATTCGCGCCGCGATGCCCGATGATGCCCGGACAGAATGAAAGGAGGACTGCGTACTTGTCAAAGGATGACGTCATTGAGATGGAAGGCCGCGTAATTGAAGCGCTTCCAAACGCGATGTTTCAGGTAGAATTACCGAACGGCCACCGGATTATGGCACACATATCAGGCAAAATGCGCATGAACTTCATCCGCATCTACCCTGGCGACAGAGTGACGATTGAACTGTCGCCTTACGACTTGACCAGAGGGCGCATCACCTGGCGCGCCAAGGGCTGAACGCCCGGAACACATAGTATAAGGAGGGAACGCAAATGAAAGTCAGACCGTCCGTTAAACCGATTTGCGAAAAATGTAAGATTATCAAGCGGAAAGGCCGCGTAATGGTCATCTGCGAAAACCCCAAGCACAAGCAAAAGCAAGGCTGAACGCTTCTATCACTGCAAGCATGTATGGGCAGGGGCTTATGCGCGCGTTCGCGCGCTTTTTTATTACTGACACTTTTCCGGCATATGCCGTATGATCAACCGGCCGGATCACGAACAGGAGAGGGGTCATCATGCTAAAAGACATGCACCGGGGACAACACGCGCTGATGAGCGCCGAAGACGCTCTGGAAATAATCCTTTTATTAGAAGAAAACGGTATCGAAGTGTATGTGGACGGCGGCTGGGGCGTGGACGCGCTGCTCGGCAGGCAGACGCGCCGTCATGAAGACCTGGATATCGCCGTGCCTCATACGCATGTACCGAAACTGCGCGCGCTGCTGACGGCCCGCGGCTTTCAGGAGATGCCGCGCCCGGATACCTGGGAATGCAATTTTGTGCTGGGTGACGCGCGGGGGCGTTGGGTGGACGTGCACGCGTATGTCTTGGATGATGAAGGGCATCATGCTTACGGCGTCGCGTATGAGGCGCGCCATCTGACGGGCAGCGGCACGATTGCCGGGCATCCGGTGAAATGCCCGCCGCCGGATGTGATGGTCGCGTTTCATACCGGATACGCCGTTGATGAAAACGATTATCAGGATACGAAAGCCTTATGCGAGCGTTTCGGCATCCCGCTGCCCAAGGAGTATGACCGGTTTAAAACGGGAGGTTCCGTCCGTATCGTGACCGAGCGGAAAAAGGATTATCTGCCGCTGCTGCTGCTGGGGGACGAACAGGAAAGCCGGATCGACCGGTATCTTGAACGCGGAACGCTTTTTGCCTTATATGACGGGGATCTGAAGTGTGTCTGCGCGGTGACGGACGAAGGCGGCGGCACGCTGGAAATCCAGAACCTCGCGACGGATGAGCGATATCAGCGGCAGGGCTACGCCTCTTTGCTGATAGAGCATGTCGCCGGGCATTATAAAGGCCGTTTCCGTAAAATCATCCTTGGGACGGGAGACGTGCCGGGGACGCTGGCGTTCTATGAACGCCGCGGTTTTGTTAAAACGCACAGGCTGAAAGATTACTTTACCGAACATTATGACCATCCGATCATCGAAGAAGGCGTACTGCTGACGGACAAGGTCTACCTTGAACGGAATCTTAACATAAAAGTCGTATAATATTAATATAACAGTAACAATATAGTGTAATAATACATATATCAGGCGTGTCTGCTGACGCGCTGAACGGGTTTAGGCTTGCCGGAATCCGGATTAATCTGACGGAGGGTTTATTGTATGCGCAACAAACTATATCGCATCCTGGCGCTCACCCTGTGCGTGATGCTGCTGCCGGCGTGGGCGTCGGCGATGAGCTGGAACGATTTTATCGTCGCGGCTTATGATCTGGAAGCGCAGTCCGACGGTCAGACGGTGCTGGACAGGGACACGCTGGGGCTTGCGGCGGATGAGGAGATTGAAGCAGGCTGGGGCCGGCTGATCATGGAAAACGCCCTGCTCAAGAACCTCGTCTTCCAGGGGACTTTGTATCTGGGCGACGGCATCTATGTGCTGGAGAACACGAAGGTCTCGACAGAAGACGACTACAGCGGTATTGACGCGTATTCAGGCAAAGACATATCCATCACGGTCGATAAGGACAGCCAAATCGGGAACGGGAAAGACCCGTTTTTGAATGACGGGATCGGCGTTTACGGGGACGGCAATGTCACAATCAACAACCGGGCGGATATCGACGCCGCGTGGGGTATCTATGTCAGCACGGACGGCAATGTCGATATTACCAACAGCGGAAATATCACGTCGGATATGAGAGGCATCTCTGCTTACGGGAAAGAGATAAGCATCGTAAACAGCGGGGATATCACATCGGAATTATTAGGCATCGGTGCTACCGGGACAGATATTCGTATAATGAACAGCGGGGATATCACGTCCGCTCAAGAAGGCGCCATAGCGGTTGACGCATACACGAGCAATGACTCCGATGCAGTTGGCTTGGATATCCATAATAGCGGGAATCTCAGTTCAGTGGGTTTCGGTATCCAAGCCGGTGTGAACAACGGATACTGGGAACCGGTCTTGGATGATGACGGAAACTTGATTGATTATCAGTTTGTGCCATCCGGCGAGGATGTGTCCGTAAAGATAGAGAATACGGGCGATATCGTTGTTGAAAGCGGCAAGAGCTCATGGGTTGATGCGGGCATAGAGTATTATCAGCAGCATGCTTACGGCATTGAAATATATGGCCATACCGGCAACGGAGAAGCTGAGTTGATGCTTAAAAACAGCGGCGACATCACGCTGGTCTTTGAAGACAATGAGAACGCCGATGATTCATGGGCATATGGGAGCGCTTTGGGTGTCAGCATATCCGAAGGGGAATCCGTAGATATCACGGTGATCAACCAAGGCAGCCTTTCCATATTGAATAGTACTGATATTAATGGGATATACACGGGCAATGAAGCCCGTAACGGAACAACGACCATTAATAACAGCGGCGATATCAACGGGGGTTATGTAGGGATAAACGCGGGCGCGTTCAATTGGCAGGACGAGTATGGCAGCCAAACCGTCGATGTGACTAACAGCGGAGAGATTAACGCGCAATATGGGATTGACGCCTGGGCGCATGTACAAGGTGATATGGACGCTTCTGTCAGTGTAAACAACTCCGGGAATATTCAAGCGTCGGAAACGGGTATCGGCGCAGGCGCGTATACGGAGAACGGCGATGCAAGCGCATCTGTGAAGAACAGCGGCAATATCACAGTGGATGCAAAATTGCAAAACTATACTTATATGAGTGAAGATGAAAACGGTAATGAGTATGAATGGGACGAAACGTTAATGCACGGTACGGGTATTAGTGCGCATGCCAGCAGTAATAAGGGTAATGCGTCAACCAGCGTGGATAACAGCGGAAAGATTAACGTGACGGCGGAGGACCCGGATGGCGAAGCGGACTATTCCTCCTTCAACGGTATTGATGCGAGTGCTTACGCATGGGAGGGCGGCAGCGCCGATACGCTGATCAACAACAAGGGCAGCATTACAGTGGAAGGGCCGGATAACGCGAACGGGATATCTACGAATTTACTGTCCGCAGGCAACAGTACGAAGATCATCAACGATGGTAAAGTGACCTCCGGCGGCGCGGGTCTGACAATTAATGTGTATGATCAGGACGCATCTCTGTCGCTGTCCGGGAAAGGGGATATCAAGGGCGGAACGGCCACCGGCGAGGACGGCGAGTCGTACGGCAAGGATATCGTGCTGACGCTGGCGATTCAGGGCGCGGAAGATATGTCGCCTGAGGAGTTGCAGGGAATTGCTGAAGAGTTCGCGAAGATCGCGGGGTTGCTGGACTATCAGAACGGTCATCTCGTCGTATCGATTTACGACGCGGACAGTTATGAGTTTATGCTGGACGACTATGTGTTCACGACCGTGCGCAAGACGAGGCACGCGGAATACGGCGGCGTCTCCTACAGCCTGGAATGGTTAAAGCAGGCCTGGCTGGCGGAAGGCTCCAGGGATATCCGGCTGTACCGGGACGCGGATATGGAAGAGCGCGTGCTGTTCAAGGAGAAGGTCTCGGCGGGCCCGAACGGCGGGGAGAAGCTGACGCCCACGACGAAAAAAAACGGCCCCGGGAACGGGCTGGCGGAGATCC
>WRHG01000152.1 GCA_009783365.1 Clostridia bacterium
GGACAGGGAAGAGATACAGGATACCAAGGCAACGTACGTTACCTTTACAGACGAGGAAAAAGTGGTGATTAAGGCCAGCGAGGGCTATGTGGTGGATTCGTATGTTTGTACCGTGGTAGACGGGGTGCAGGTCGAACGGAAGAAAGTAGACAGGGATACCTACCCCAACCGCAAGGAACGCGTCTATGTGGGCGTAACGCCCAGGTGGTAGACAGACATTGAAGACAACCTTAGGCTGCATCCGGCGCGCCGACCGGGATTTTAAGATGATCACCGAGGGGGATCGCGTGGCGGTGGGCGTATCCGGCGGTAAGGACAGCCTGCTGCTTTTGCATGCCCTTTCTTTGTATCGCAGGGTGAGGCGCGGAGATTTTTCACTTTATGCCCTGATGCTGACCTCGGGTAAGGAAATACCAAACGCCTCGGCCATCCGGGCGCTATGCGGTCAATTGGATGTTCCGCTGACCCTTCGTCATACGGAGCTGTATGAAATCCTCTTTGAGGCGCGCAGGGAGGAGAACCCCTGCGCCCTGTGCGCGAAAATACGCCGGGGCATGCTTTGTGATCTTTGCCTTGAACTCTCCTGTAACAAACTGGCTCTGGCGCATCACAGGGAAGACGCGCTGGAAACGCTGCTGATGAGCCTGATCTTTGAAGGCAGGCTGCATACCTTCCATCCAAAGACCTGGCTGAGCCGCAGCGGGGTAACGGTAATCCGCCCTATGGTCTACTTGCCGGAAAAGCATGTGCTGCATATGAAAAAGGAGCTGGACCTGCCTGTTTTGGAAAACCCCTGCCCCGCCAACGGAAACACCAAGCGGCAGGAGATGAAGGAGTTATTGGCGCGGTTGAGCAAGCAGTATCCTGCGATCAAGGACAGCATGCTTTCCGCCCTGCAAAACGATAAACAATACGGCCTGTGGGATAAGAATCAAGAAGATGAACTTCTCTTTCCTCTTTTACACTCGAAACATTCCCAGAAAAGGGGTCAATCTCAACAAGGCACTTAAAACGAAGGGGTTTCGTACAATCGTGGAGCCAATACACGACATGCCAAGTATGCCTCCATCAATCTTTGTTAATTACCGGAGACTTTATTGTATTCACCATATTGCGTGATGAACCAGGGATATATCGGGATAGAAAAAAGTAATGGCCCAAACCCGTGCTTCCATACCATCCGTTATCTCAAGCAGGTTAGCATTATGCGTAAATAATGGAGGATCATTCACGCTATTCAAACACTACTCATTCCAGCGCACCGATACTGTCCCTGTTTCGCCTTTCAGTTTTTTCGCAAGCCTTCGGGAGCCGTTGACAGCCACCTTGTGTCCGCAGAGGGCCAGCATTGGGAAATCACCTCCGCTGTTCCCGTATGCGTAAGAGCTCGCATAGTCCAGCCTGTCCCCGGTGGCGGCAAGGTATTCCGCCAGGCGAAGAGGTTTTTGGAGGCCTTTGCAGTTTTCGCCACAGATCAGCCCTGTGGCAAATCCGTCGGGATCCACATCCATCCGTGTGGCGATCACCGCCTCGATGCCGTACTCGGCCTTCAGCGGTTCCAGATAAAACGAGGGAGAGGCGGTGATCAGCAGAACCGCCAGTCCATCCCGGCGGTGTTTAACCAGCGTGGCGATAGCCTGGGAGCGCAGCAGAGGCCGCAATACGTCCTGATAAAAGCGCTGAGACAGCGCCGTAAGTTCCGCTTGGCTTGTGCCTGCCAGGAAGGAAAGGGCGATGGTTTTGCTTTGCACCGCCGATAGCAGTCGCAGGCAATAGCGAAGGGCCGCCCATGCTCCGCGCCACAGCTGCTTATGGCTCACGAGGCCATGTCTGCGGGCATACAGACAAAACCGGATCAGAGAATCGCCCGGAATCATGGTTCCGTCAAAATCAAAAAGAGCGAAAGACTTTCGCATTGGGGCATCCCTTCATCATGCAGTGTTGGCCCTTGCGTAGGGAAGTATATCATGGTTTGGCTAAAAACGCTACAGAACCGTGACATTGGGCGCGATATATGCTATGATAGTCCACTCAAAGGGAACCGTTTCATGTTGCATACCCGCGGCTGGGCTTGGATATCGATTTGACAGTTGCGGAAAAGAGCGCGGGGGCTTAGCCCCTGCCAGGGTGATCAAACTGGGGGAGGATGGCGGATGCGTATCGCGCTGGTGGCGGACTTGCACGGCAATTGGCCGGCCACTCTCCGGCTGGAAGAGGATTTGCGGAACCAGGGGGCGGCGCGGGTCATCTGCCTGGGGGATGTGGCGGGCAAAGGGCCCAGTGGCGACCGAACTTTTGACTGGGCTATGGCCAATTGTGATATCGTCCTGGGAGGCAACTGGGATTATGGCTTGGGGGGCAAGCGCTTTCCCATGGATATTTTTTATTGGGAGCAATTGGGGGAAAAAAGGCTGAAGATTTTGCAGAACCTGCCGAGAGAGCATCTGTTAACGTTTGGGGGCCGGCGTGTGCGGTTGTTTCATGGGCGGCCGGTGATGGAGTCGTTAATTACCGTCCGGCATAAAAAAGAGCAGATACTGCCGTTTTTTGAGGATGGCGAAGGTGGCCGCTTTGACGTGGTAGGCTATGCGGACACCCACCGTCAGACACTTAGAACCATGACTCCCGGTCTGTTTTTCAACTGCGGAAGCGTGGGAAACGCTTTAGGGGAACCAATGTGCTGCTACGCGCTGATGGAGGCAAAGAGCACGGGAGATTTTGAACTCCGCTTCCGCTCCTTGGAGTATGACCGCCGGCAGGCGGTGGCGGACGCGCAAAAAGCACGGAACATTCCGCGGATCGACAGCTATATCAATGAAGTTGAGACGGGCGTTTATAGCCGGTAACGTGAAAATAGGAGAAGGCGTGCGGCAAAAGCGCGGGAGTGGAGCGCACTCATAATGAAAGCATTTTGACACATGCGGAAATGTACGATACAATAACCGTTGGCAGGCAATGGTTACGTGATGCGGCCCTGGGAGGGATCGCGGTGGAAAAGAAGCGTAAAGAGGCGTTCAAGGAAGAACTGCAAAAGATTCTGGGAAAAAAGGAACTGCTATATGATGTACCCATGAGCCGCTATACCACCCTCCGGGTGGGAGGCTCGGCGGAGATGTTCTGTGACGCTGATTCCGCGGAAATGCTGGCGGCTGTCCTGGTTGCCGCGGACGACCATCAGGCGCCCGTCACCCTGATGGGAAACGGCAGCAATTTGCTGGTGAGGGACGGCGGCCTTCCGGGGCTGGTGATTCGCATCGCGGAGGGCTTGAGTAGCCTGTATCCGCCCGTACCCTTGCCGGACGGCCGTGTTGCCTTGACGGCGGAGGCGGGCGTTCCGCTTTCCAGGCTTGCCCAGGAAGCTGCGGACCATGGTCTTAGAGGGCTGGAATTTGCCGCGGGCATCCCGGGCACGGTGGGCGGCGCCATTTGTATGAACGCCGGAGCCTATGGCGGGGAAATGAAAGATGTGGTCAGCAAGGTTGTCGCCTGCGGCCCCTGTGGAGAATCCCTGGTTTTCGGCCCGGCGGATATGGGTTTCGGGTATCGAAAAAGCCGCTTTACAAAAGGAATGCCCGTAGAGGCGGTCTTCCGCTGCACCGTTACTCTGGAAAGTGGCGACAAGGATGCCATACGAACTGCCATGAGGGAGTTTGCCCTGCGCAGGCGAGAGAAGCAGCCGTTGGCGCCAAGCTGCGGCAGCACCTTTAAGCGCCCGGAGGGCCAATTTGCCGGGTCGCTCATTGAACAATGCGGGCTGAAGGGATACCGGATAGGCGGCGTCAGTGTCAGCGAGCGGCATGGTGGTTTTCTGGTAAATGACCGGAATGGAACTTCGGCGGATTATCTGCGTTTGATGGCTCATGTACAGCAGGTGGTGTATCAAAAAACAGGCGTTCGGCTTCTGCCGGAGGTATGTATTCTGGGTGAAGACGCGCCTGTGACGGACGGATAAAGAAGAACGGCCATAAAGAAAGGAGGTCTGTATGCATTTTCTGATCCTGACAGGGTTAAGCGGCGCAGGCAAGACCCTTGCCATTCGCTACTTGGAGGATTTGGGCGCGCTTTGCGTGGATAATTTGCCGCCCATGATGCTTGTGCCCTTCATGGAAGCGTGCCAGAATACCAATCTGCGCGCGCCCATGGTGGCCATTGCGGCAGATGTGCGCTCCGGCGAATTTTTTGACGCCAAAGCCGTGGTAAGGGTGATTGATGAGGCGCGTACGGTGGGCTTTCATATTGACACGCTTTTTGTGGAGGCCGGTGACGACGTGCTGGTTAATCGCTATAAGGAGAGCCGCAGGGATCACCCCTTGGCGGGGGATGGCATTTCATTGGAAACGGCTATCCGCAACGAACGCAATCTTTTGGAACCTCTGCGGGAGACGGCGAATCACCTCTTTGACACATCCAATACAAAACCCCGGATTTTGCAGCAACGGTTAAAGGAGATCGTGATTCATGCGGACGACCAGCCTCCTCTGCGCGTGGAGATCATGAGCTTCGGTTTTAAACGCGGCATCCCCCGGGAAGGGGACTTGGTGTTTGACGTACGGTTTTTGCCCAACCCGTTTTATATCCCGGAACTGGCAAGTCATACAGGCTTGGAGGATAACGTGCGGGAGTTCGTGCTGGAACATCCCGTGACCCAGGCGTTTTTGCAAAAGTGTATGGATATGCTGGAGTTCCTGCTGCCGCACTATCTGGAAGAAGGGAAGCACCGGCTTGTGATTGCCGTGGGATGTACGGGCGGCGCCCATCGCAGCGTAGCCATTTCGGAATACCTGTGCGCGCAGCTTAAGGGCCTTGGCCATCGGGTTACCATCAACCATCGGGATTTAGCGTTGGAGCAGGCCCATTGGGCAACCAGGAGCGAGTACCAAAAAGGAGAGCCGTAGTTCCGCGGGAGCAGTT
>WRHG01000153.1 GCA_009783365.1 Clostridia bacterium
TGGAACGGCATGGCTGCCAACCGCGAGGAACTCATCGCCGACTGCCGGGCCGCCAAGGCTGTCCTCTGCGACTGTACGGCCATTGATATGGAGCTTGCCGAGCTTCAGCGGGAGATCGAGGTGGTCACCGACCTTTCCCGCAAAGCCATCCATGAGATCGCCCACAACGCCGCTGACCAAGAGGGCTTGAATGAGCGGAATAACGGCTACCTGGAGCGGCATCGCAAGGCGACCGAGCGCAAAGCGGCGCTGGAAGAGGCCAAGCGGAGACGCAAAAGCAGGGCGCGGATCCTTGAGACCTTTATCCGCAACATCGCCTCTAGCCCGCAGGTGCTTACCGAGTTTGACGAGAAACTGTGGACAGCGGCCATTGACCGGGTGACGGTGATGGTGGATGATAGTCTCGTGTTTCGGTTCAAGGATGGGACGGAGGTTGCTGGACGATTCACTTGAAAGCGTGAGATTTTTCATTATCCTATATAAACATGTAGGTGACAATTTTCCATATCGAGGGTATACTTCACATATTAGCACCTGAACGCAAAGCAAGGATAGGAGGCGACTTCGAGTGAAGCGATTGGTATGTCTATCCATCTGCTTGTTTTTGGTGAGCTTTACCGTAAGCACATCCGCGCTCCCCCGGCCAGATAGCGAGGACGTGCTTGAGCGGCGGGCATGGCAGGCATGGGAAGACGGCGAGACAGACGTGTTGTTCGAAACATGCGAAAAGGCCATCGTGTTGGATCCTACAATTACGTGGCCGTACGCAGTCCTGGCCAAATCTCTGATCTTAGATGAAGAGGAAGAAGAAGCGTACGAACTCCTGTCTCAGGGATTCGAAGCCGGGGCCGAAAGCGCGTACATGCGCTTTTACCGCGGTTCAGCGCTGCACTGTCTAGATCGCTTTGAGGAGGCCCGCGCCGAGTATGAAATGGCCATCGTACTCACCAGCCCTAACGACTCCGACTTACTTAGGGATTGCTACGAGTGTCTCGGTGCGGTGCTGGAAGAGCTTAAACTCGATCATGAGGCATCCCTGGCCGCTGCCCGGTATGCCGTTTTAGATGAGCCGGACAATCCTGAATCGCTGTTGAAATTGTGGGTTGCGTTGGACATGAACGATCTATACGGCGAAGCGCTGCCTGTCTATATTCAGTGGATGAAATCACAGCCGGAAATGGCCGGAGTCCTCGATACCGTGCAGCGCGCCGAGGAGCAATACCAAGGCGGCATGTATGAGGAGGCGGCCGCGCTGTATGGACAACTGGCTGGAGAGGACTATCTCCCCGCAGCCGTTGTGATGCATTATACGCAGGCATTGATGCGGCTGTCACGGCACGAGGACGCGCTGGCGGAACTAGACTACGGCATGGGCGAAATAATCCCGTCACCAATCTCCGATCTCCTGCTGGGCGACGTCTATTTTGAGTTGGGTGATCAACTGAAGGCGGAAACCTACTACCGTTCAGCCTCTAATAGATATGATGAAGAGTTGTATGGGGAATCAATGGATATGCCCTACGGCATGGCACAGGCGGCACAGCGGCTTCAAGCGCTGGCCGAGCACGTACCGACCGGCGCTATGAAGACACTCGAAGATCCCGAGTGGATCGGGTACGCCAAGGCGGCAGAAGCGATACCCTTCGTCCTGATGCGCGAGGACGCGCACAACGTGCTTTGTTGTCTGCGCTGGTCGAAAGACACGGACGGATTCGTCATCGAGTGGGTGAATGACAAGGCTGTGTATCAAGGTGATTATACTCCGATTATGACTGTGTGGTGGCATCTAAATGGCGAGTTGGAATACAAGTATATAAATGATAAAAAGCCGTCGCCGGGCGAACCGGATTCGCAAACCTACTGGTTCGATTGTGATGAGGAAACCGATGAATGGGTATTCGTAGGAGCTGAATATCGGTATGATAAGGATAGTGAGAACGTAAACGCCGGGTTTCATGTGCTGCGGATGAGTGCATGGGAAGGCCGCCTGATCCAGTCTTTGTATGAATATCGTTCTGCTGATGGGGACACTCGGGACGTGGGAGGTGACCTGCCGGAAATACCGTATGATGTGGATGCCTACGCGCTGAAGGTTTTTGACATCGCGCGATGTGATGCGGATTTTGCGATCCTCCGGCTGTTATACGAATCCGTTGTCGCGGACTGAGCGCTCAACATGGGACATGGCGGGATAGGGCAAGGAGGAATGAGCCGGATGCGCAGGAATCTTTTGATCGGTAAAATGCTAGGGGTACTTGTGGTCTTACTGGCACTTTTCGTGGCTGTCGGAATTGCCGAGGAGGAAAGAACGGACGCCAGCGGGCAGTGGAAGTATGTCTTGGAAGATGGCGGCGCGACGATTGCGGGCTATGTGGGGGAACCCAGCGGCGATCTGGTGATTCCGGACGAATTGGACGGAGTTCCGGTAACGGGTATCGGTGTGGCCGCGTTTGAAATGTATCAAGACTTAATCAGCGTGGTCATCCCAGAGGGTGTCACGAGCATTGGCTTTTCGGCATTTGCCTATTGCGAAAACTTAGCCGGCATTGTCATCCCAGACAGCGTGACAGCCATTGGATCCTCGGCGTTCTATTATTGCTTCAGCCTAACAGACGTGACCATCCCAGCCAGTGTAACGAGTATCGGAGACGGAGCATTCATGGGGAGCGGCTTAACCAGCATAATTATCCCAGACGGCGTGACCAGCGTTGGCGACGAGATGTTCTCTCATTGCTATAGGCTATCCAGCGTGGTCATATCGGACAGCGTGACCAGCATTGGCGATATGGCGTTCTATAGGTGTAGCAACTTAGCTGCTATGACCATTCCGGCCAGCGTGACCAGTATCGGCGAATTTGCTTTTTACAGGTGTACGGGATTGAGCAGTGTGGCGATCCCGGACAGTGTAACCCGCATCGCGAGCCATGCGTTCGCGGCGTGCAGCGGATTAACAAGCGTAACGATCCCGGCTAGTGTGATGAATATCGACGTCAGTGCGTTCGATGCACCAAACTCCGGATATCATGCTGATGAAATCGACGACGATGAGGTAATATACGGGAGTGACAAGCTAATCCTGACTGTGGTGAGAGGCAGCATCGCCGAGCAATACGCGAAGGAAAATGAAATCCCCTATGTGCTTGCTTTGCCATATAAAGATTTGTCCGTAAACGAAATACTCTCTGCAACAGTAGAAATATTACCTGAGAAGGTTAGAGGTGACTTAAGCGATGATGATATAAAGGATTTGGTAGCTATCTTGCGAATTGTTGACACCAGTAATCGTGATGATTCTTCCAGCGCGTATTGTGGTGGACAAGCTGTTACATTTACCCTTACGATGGCTGATGGCACTGAAGAAATTATATCTGCATACAACCCCTTCATCATCATTAACGGCATAGGATACAGAACTGATGTTTGCCACAAGCTAAGCGGATTAGGAGGAACCATAGCACAAACACCATTCTGACAACCGAAGCCAAATGATACAACAGGCAGGTTCATATGTTCTTGAATAGTAGACGGAAACCCACAAAATCCCAAAATGCGCCGAAACTCAATGATTTAACGGAGCCATTTTAGGAAAATGCACCCGACCCCTGTGACCGTTAAATCATTGGCCGATTTTGCCCTTTTTCTCCAGAAATGCCCCTGTCGTGCCTACCTGTGCCTGCTCCGATGAAGCCACCCGAAGGCGACACACGCCCGAAACCCCTTGATTCCATTGACTTTCAAAGAAAAACAAAGCCCACCTACTGCTAGAAAACCTTCTATCAATAGGTGGGTTCAGATTTGGCGGAGAGATCGGGATTTGAACCCGAGGTACGCTATTAACGTACACACGATTTCCAATCGTGCGCCTTAAGCCACTCAGCCATCTCTCCAAAACCCGTTGGGCTGTTGCAGTATAGCATGCGCCCGGCGGAACTGTCAATCGTTACGCTCGCGACGCGTACCACCATGCGCTCGAGATACAGCCCGGCGCGCAGCGGAGCCGCGCGCCCGCCCGTTGGCTTTTTGCGTGACAGGGGCTGCCCCGATCGAAATGGAGCAGCCCCGCCTAAAAGCCCGTTGGGTTAAAATGCGCCCATCGGCATGGATTCGAACAGCTCCGGCGGCACCGATCCCATGAACCGCATCATGACCTGCTGCAGCCCGGACTCGACAACCGTCTGAGCCCATTCTGAGAGCGTGTCCTTGTCCATCTGTGCGGGATGCGCAATTTCGCCGTCATAGCTGGCCGGATCAAAGCGCGGCCCGATCTCTCCCGTTTCCTTGGAGAGTGTAAAAGTAAAGACCGCCTCGTCAAACACATAAAGGACCAGAGAGGTGACTTCGGTCGCCTGGTCGCCGCCCGCGCTGGTCTGCGACAGGATGCATTGTGCCGACGCCTCGATACCGCCCGCCGCCTCAAGATCGACGTTGACGGCGCTGCTGGACTCATATAGGTCTTCATCCGTGGCCGTTTGCTTGCTGAAGTTTACTCCGATATTGAACAACTGTTCCGAATCCTCGGTTACCGTAAGCCCGAGGAAGAACGCGTCCTCGACCGTCACGAGCGTGCCGAGCGTTTCCGTTATCGTGTCGGCCGTGCTGACGACGAACATGATGCTGTTCGCGCCCTGCCTTAACAGCAACAGCGCGTTGTTTCCGCCGGGAATCCACTCGAGGTAGCCGAGGTATTCCTCCTCCACGCTGAGCTGCGCTTGCGCGAGCAGAGCCACGCCGTCGCCGTCCAGATACTCGACGTATGTGAAGGCAATCGCTTCCGGTACGGCGTCGATAATCTGCTGAACCATATCC
>WRHG01000154.1 GCA_009783365.1 Clostridia bacterium
TAGCGGCCTGGCAGGGGCGTTCACTGTAATCAGGGTTTCCGCAGCGGCGGCGCGAGAGGGGCTTCCATTGGATCAGGTCAAGGCTGTTGCGGCCAAAGCAAATGAAAACATGTCTTCGCTCTCGGCCACGCTGGAGCTGGGCGCAAACCCGGCCACAGGGCTAAAAATGGGTGAGATCAAAGACGGCGAGGTGCATTACGGAATGGGCGTGACAGGCGAACCAGGCGTTCAAATCGGAACGGACTGCTCCGCGAGCGCAATTTCTACCCGGCTCGTCGAAGCATTGGCTATGGATTTAGGTCTGTCCGCAGGCGATGAAGTCGCTGTCTCGGTCAATGGCGGCGGGTGCGTCACCGTACTTGAAGAATTGCTCATATGCGGGCACGTTTGTTCATTTTTTCAGGACCGACGCATCACCATATTCGACGTTGATGTTCAGGAACGGGTTAAAGTTGAACGCACCAACTCAATATGCGTGACGGTGATGAAGCTGGACGACGACTTGAAGCGGTATCTTTGTGTTCCGGTGGCCTCGCCTCTGGTGTCCAGCCATCGCTTTTAGGAGGATGAACGGATGAACAGCATCAATGCAGAGCAGCTACGGAATATATTAATTGCCGCATCAAAGGCGATTGTTGAAAACGAGCCGCTTCTAACCCATATTGACCGGTTGACTGGTGATGGAGATCATGGTACCGGCATGATGCTGGGCTTTACCGCCGTGGGAAAGATGCTTCTGGAAGCCGATCCGTTTGAGAGCATCGTAGCCCTGCTGACGCAGGTAGGCAAGGTGCTGATTGATACGATGGGCGGAGCCTCGGGTGTGCTGTTTGGCACACTATTCATCAGTGGCGCACGGCAGCTCGAAAGAAAAAATGAGATGTCGCCGATGGATTTTGCATACTTCCTGAGCGCCGGTACGGCTGCCATACGCCGGCGCGGCCATGCCGAACCCGGTGACAAAACCATGCTCGACGCGCTGGTTCCCGCAGCGGAAGCTTTACATCGCGCGGCATCCGCAGGGGAGAGCTTCGAATATTGCTTGCGGCAGGCAGCGGAATGCGCAAAACAAGGCACGGAAGCGACCCGACAGATGCGCGCACGCATTGGGCGGGCAAAAGCTTATGCCGAAGCGTCCATCGGCTATCCGGATGCGGGCGCCACTTCATCCGCCATCCTGATTTCCGCCCTGGCGGATAGTCTGCAGGTATAGCATAGGGTTTCGCTTCTGTTGGCGCCAAATAGCGCTTGTGCAGCTTCGTGTTTCATTTTTTCAAACTACCGCGATCACAATGGATTGTTTTCAAGCACAAAAGCGCATGCCCAGGTAAAAACTTTCTGCGAAATTATGCTGTTTCCGGCGCCTTAGCGATCCCCTCAAAAATCAGCCTGCCTACCACGGAACCGCCATCAAGGACGCCCATGCTTTTATCGCCATAATAGGCGGCGCGGCCATGGATAGAGCGCATTTGTCTCGTGCTTTCCGAGCCCTCGGCCGCGGCTTTTGCGGCCTTGTTAAAGCGTGCCTTGCCATCCTCGCCGGCCGTTTCTTTCAGCGCGTCCAGCGCAGGACACAACGCGTCCAAAATCGTCTTTTCGCCGCGTTTGGAGCCCGCTTTTTCCATTATCAAATTCACCCCCGCCTCCATGGCGGCCACCAGTTCCTCGATGACAGCGGTTTCTTTTCCTTTCAAGGACTTGGCCATCCCCATCAGCGCGAAGGAGAGGATCGTTCCCAGGGAAGAGGGAGATGCTTCGTTGAACACCTTGCTGGCCTTCAGAAACAGCCGCCCCAAATCCGTTTCGTCCGGGCATTGAAGGTAGGCGTCCACGGCTTTGAACCCTTTATCCATGGAAATGCCTAGATCCCCATCGCCGTTTTGGGCGTCCAGCTGAATCAAGTATTCACGGTTCTCCGTCATCTGGCGGCTGATGGAAGTAAAAGCGTCCTGAATGGTTGGAATATCGATCATAGCCCTTGTCCCCTTATTTGTTTGCTTTGGTGTAGAACGGGGTCGTCGCAGGGGTCGTCAGGTATTCCTTCAAGGTTTCGTTAAGCTTCATGAGCGTAACAGACAGGCCCGCCATTTCCATGGAGGTGGCAAACTCGCCAATATGGGGCATATATACGGTAACGCCCTTGCCCGCGAGAATTTTATGGACGCTGCGGTACACGATGTACTGCTCCTCCAGGGGCGTTGCGCCCAGACCGTTCACCATCACGGTCACATCATCGCCCTTCGCAAGGGGCATGTCCGTTACAATTCTTTCTACCATCAAACACGCAATTTCATCCGCAGTCATCATTTTGCGCACTTCAACGCCTGGCTCGCCGTGGATGCCCATGCCAATTTCAATTTCATCCTCCTGGATGGAGAAAGTGGCCTTGCCGGCTTCCGGCACGATGCAGGCGGATAACGCCACGCCCATGGTGCGCGTATTGTCCAGCGCCATTTGCGCGGCGGCGGCGACCCCGTCCAGATCCAGACCCTTCACGGCGGCGCCGCCCGCCACTTTAAACGCAAACACCATGCCTGCCACGCCACGCCGCTTGTCCGCGTTTTCTGGCGGGCTGGAGGCAACATCGTCCATCACCAGGACGGTGCGGGTCGGAATATCGTCGAATTCCACTTCCTCACACGCCATGTTAAAGTTGAGCTTGTCCCCGTTATAATTGCCATACAGGCATAGCACGCCCGCTCCGCGGTTACACTCGCGGATCATTGTGGTCATGGCGCCGGCAGAAGGCGATGCAAACACATTGCCTACAGCGCATCCGTCCAGCATACCATCGCCCACATATCCAAGAAACACGGGCAGGTGACCGCTGCCGCCAGCGGTCACTATGCCTACTTTACCATCTTCTATGGGGCGGGCGTTCAGAATGACCCGGCTGCTTTCCCCGGACATTTTAAGGCGATCGGGGTGAGCCGCTATAATCCCTTCCAGCATTTCATCCACAAATTTCTCAGCGGTGTTCATGATTTTTTTCATTGCGCTTCCCCTCTTTCGCTGTTCCGGCAACACACTACAAACAGGCTTCATTCTGCCCGTAGCGCGGCACATTGCTTTTTTTCAAAATACCATGCACACACCGATATGTCAACCATTCCGCGGGTTCTTTTCTCAACTCCGAGTAAAGTGTAAAGAAAAGAACCCAGGGTATTGGTTTTTGACAGAAGCCTATGCTATAATATAAATCGGTCGAATGCCGCCTGTTTTGCAGTATTATGGACAGCGGTATGGTGTGGGCGGCGAAGGCGCCGTATGCCCCGAAAAGCAAGGAGGACTCAAGTTTTGAAAAAATCTCAGCGTGGATTAATGGGGTATGTGGTCCTCATCGCAACGTTTATCTTTATCGCGGTGATCCTGAACGGCGGGTTTGGCACGGCTGTTAATCGCCGCATCGAGTATCCGCAGTTGCTGGAGGATATCAAAGCGGGCAAGGTACAGGCGGTTGCCATTCGTGGGTCTTCCCTGGTGGGCATCACCAATGACAGCAAGGTGGCAATTTCTGATTTTCCCGAGCGGAACTATGATTTTGAGACCACCATCGGTGTGGATTTTATCGACGACGCGCGCCGGATGGTAGCGGCGAAAGAGGGTAAGGATCTGGATCAGGTGGGCATTAACGACCTGCCGTTTAAGGTATCCTACCGGGCTCCCGTAGTCACCCCCTGGTATATGGAATTCCTTCCGCTGTTGCTTATCATCGTCGTGAGCATGCTGATGTGGTACTTTTTTATGGCGCGCCAGGGCGGCGGGAACAGCAAGGTGATGAACTTTGGCAAAAGCCGTGCGCGTATGAGCGGACCGTCCAAGAACCCTGTGACTTTCAAGGATGTTGCCGGCGCGAAGGAAGAGAAGGAAGAACTCCAGGAGATGGTGGAGTTTTTGAAAAACCCAAAGGCATATACGGAGATGGGCGCGCGCATTCCCAAAGGCGTGCTTCTGGTGGGCCCCCCGGGCACGGGAAAAACCCTGCTGGCAAAGGCAGTGGCTGGGGAGGCTAATGCGCCGTTCTTCAGTATCAGCGGCTCGGACTTTGTGGAGATGTTTGTGGGCGTGGGCGCCAGCCGCGTCAGGGACCTGTTTGATCAGGCCAAAAAGTCGGCTCCTTCCATCGTGTTCATCGACGAGATTGACGCGGTGGGCCGCCATCGCGGCGCGGGCTTGGGCGGCGGCCATGACGAGCGGGAGCAGACCCTCAATCAGCTCTTGGTGGAAATGGACGGTTTTGCCGCCAACGAGGGCGTTATCGTAATGGCAGCCACCAACCGCAGGGACATACTGGATCCGGCGCTGCTTCGTCCCGGCCGTTTTGATCGGCAGGTGACCGTTAACTATCCGGATTTGGAAGGCCGGGTCGATATCCTGAAGGTGCACAGCCGCGGCAAGCCCCTCGACAAGGAGGTCGATCTGGAGAACGTGGCCAAGCGCATGCCGTTCAGCACCGGCGCTGATTTGGAAAATGTAATGAACGAGAGCGCCATTCTGGCGGTGCGGGACAGAAGTAAAAAGATCACCCAGCAAAACCTGGTGGACGCCATTGCCCGGGTGCAGATGGGACCGGAAAAGCGCAGCCACAAAGTAACGGATAGGGATCGCAAAACCGTGGCATATCACGAGGCGGGCCATGCGGTGATCGGCCATCTGCTGCCGGAATGTGATGACGTGCACCTGATTACCATCGTGCCCCGCGGGCAGGCCGCGGGCCACACCCTCAGCCTTCCCGCGGAAGAGAACGACAACGTAAGCCGCAAGGCCCTGCTGGGCATGATTGC
>WRHG01000155.1 GCA_009783365.1 Clostridia bacterium
CCAGGGCGTGCGCCTTATGCGTATCGCCGAGGACGCGCAAATCGTAGCCGTGGCCCGGGCGGAGCAGGAGGAAGAAGAGGAAGAAGAGAAAGAAGCCCTTGAAGAGGATGGGGCAGAAAACAATGAGGGGTGAATCGCATGAAAAAGGTATCCGTCCTAATCGCGTTACTGCTAATGGTTTCTCTTACGGCGTTTGGCAGCGCGGAGGAAAAGCAACAACCGGCATTTGTCATTGAACTTGCAACCGGCGGCGTGATGCGCGGCATCCTGTATCCGGAAATCGCGCCCCAGTCCGTCGGTAATTTTATCGAGCTTGCCAACAGCGGGTTTTATGACGGGCTCATTTTCCATCGCGTAATACCCGGATTTATGATACAAGGCGGCGATCCGGAGGGATCGGGCAGGGGCGGCCCAGGCTACTCGATTGCCGGAGAATTTACCGCCAATGGCGTGAGCAACCCGGTGAGGCATACCTATGGCGTGCTTAGCATGGCGCGAGCGCAGCCGTTTGATTCCGCCGGGTCGCAATTTTTCATAATGGTTAGCGATTCCCCGTTTCTGGACGGCCAGTACGCCGCGTTTGGACTTGTCCAAGAAGGTATGGAACATGCGGAGGCAATCGTAAGCGCTCCGCGGAACGCGAACGATAAGCCGCGGGAGGATCAGATCATCCAGTCAATCCGCGTAGAGACGTTTGGCGTGGAATACCCGTTTCAAAAGCTGTCGGGGCGGTAACAAGACAATAATCCATATATAAAATGGCATGTGACCGGCGGCTAACGCTTTCAACCTCTATTGGTTCACCAGATCCTTTACGGCGATGCTCTTGATATGCCACTGGTTGTTTTCTTTAACCAGGTTGGCCGTATACACCGCTCCCTGCCATTTGGGCGGATTCTCATAGTCTTCGCCATAGAGCGCTTTGGCCGCCTCGGCATACTTGGCATTCACCCTGCCGTCGATGCGAGGAATGGTCTCCCTGAACTCCGCCCGGGCGGTGTTTTCCCAAGGCCAGCACCACATAGAGGTCATTTCCAGCCGATGGTCGATGCCACGTATGGTATAGTAAAGGTATGGACTCTTTTGATCCAGGGCTAGCAGCAGATTCTCATCCCGCTGTAAGTAACTGCGCTGGAAAAACTTAGCCATTTCATTGGAATTCTCTTCCATCATCATGATGACCTGGGCCCGTTTGGCCATGCCGTCCTTGAGTACGATATGGATGTTGGTGGCGTTCATCGCGTAATAAAACGTTACCGTTACCAGGCCTATCAGCACAGTAATCAGCAGCAAACGGCCCGCCAAATACCAAATAAAACGGCGAAGCTTCTTCATGGGTCCCTCCCCTTCATGCACCTGTCTATCCCGGGCCATTATACAGGAAAGGGCGTCTTTCCGCAATGCAGGATCAACGGTTCCAAAGGAGGTTCTTCATGCGCCAGCGTACCTTCGTACTCGCTATGCTCAGTCTATTGCTCGCCGGCATTCTGGGTGTCGAGGCGGCAGCCTCTCCCCGCACAGGCCAGAGCTACGATACCTTTTTCCGTTATTATC
Organism: Clostridia bacterium; assembly: GCA_009783365.1. The sequence goes on from WRHG01000155.1 coordinate 1,555, forward strand.
AAGAGAATATTAGCTTTATCAACAACAATGACAATCGCCACCTGCTGCCGCTCGCGCTTGCAAAGTCTATGGATTCCGCGGAAAGCAACCGGATTCATTATTCCCTGATCGGCGATACCCTGCATGCGGAAATAACCACGGATGAAGACGGATCCACCATCGCCAACTGCCGTATCACCCTCACCGCCCCCACCGGCATGGAATACGGAAATATCATTTATAACGACTTTGCCATTTCCGGCTACCAGAGTTACGCACTGCTCATGGCCATGCATACGGAAGCGGATCCCGTACGAAGGTATGCATTGGTCACGGACGTGGTGGCGGGTATGGCGGAGGGTAACGGGGAGTATCGGCGTCAGCTAGGTGTCTACACACTGTCCTGCACGCGGGTGGATAATGTGGCTGAGCTGTTCTTTCAGAAAAATCAGGCGGAAAGCGGGGAAGAAACCATGGAAGAGGGACCCCCGCCGGATATGGACATTGAGGCGGGGCTGCTGTAATACGGCGACGGTCTGCTCTAGGTCAGTTCCTTCTCAATCAACTTGCTGAGCGTATATACATCCTTGTCCAGATCCCGCTGGTCCGGCCCTTCGATCATCACCCGCACACAAGGCTCGGTACCGCTGGCGCGGATCACCAGCCTTCCCTTGTCCTGATACTTTGTTTCCAGCAGCCTGATCATTTGGACGATTTTCTCATTTTGTTCAAAATCAAATTTCTTATGGTCGTTCACTTGCGCCGCATACAGGCTCTGGGGCATCGTCTGCATGACCGAAGCCAGGCGGCTTAAGGGCTGCTGTGCCGTAACCATGGCGCTGATGACCTGCACGGCAGTCACCAGCCCATCACCTGTGGTGTTATAGTCCAGCAGGATAATATGTCCGCTTTGTTCCCCGCCCAGCACATGGCCTTCCGCCAGCATTTTTTCCAGTACATAGCGGTCGCCCACCTTGGTTTTTTCCAGCTTGATGCCGTGCTTCTTCATGGCGATATCCAGCCCCATGTTGCTCATGACGGTGGTAACAACGGTATTGCCGCGCAGCAGCCCTCTATCTTTCTGATACAGCGCCAGCACGGCAAGCACCTTATCTCCGTTGATGAGCTGACCCCTTTCGTCCGCAGCCATCATGCGATCCGCATCGCCGTCAAAGGCAAAACCAACATCCGCGCCCAGCTCCCGCACCAGCTCGCATAGGCGCGTGGGGTGGGTGGAGCCGCAATTTTCGTTGATATTGGTTCCATCCGGCTCGTGATAATAGCAGCTTACTTGAGCGCCCAACTCCTTAAACACCATAGGCGCCACCTCAAAGCTGGCCCCTTGTGCGCAGTCCAGCACCACATGCAGGCCATCCAGGCGGACATTGGTGGTTTCTTTCACAAAGTCCACATACCGCCTGGTTGCGTTTCGCTGGCGCACAGGACGCCCTACCCATGCTCCAATGGGCATTTCCATCTCCGGAGGCAAGCCGTCCTCCACCAGTTCCTCAATCCGGTTCTCAATCGCGTCGGGAAGCTTATAACCGTTTTTATCAAAAAATTTAATGCCGTTATATTCCACGGAATTGTGGCTCGCGCTAATCACCGCGCCTGCGTCCGCCTCGTAGTAGCGCGTCAGGTAGGCGATGGCTGGAGTAGGCAGAACCTCCACCAGTACGGCGCGGGCGCCTACGCTGCAGATACCCGCCACCAGCGCGCACTCCAGCATTTCACCGCTAATCCGGGTATCCCGTCCCACCAGAATGGTTGGTCGGTGTACATCGCTGGCCAACACCGCCGCGCTGGCCTGTCCCAGCCGGTATGCCATTTCACAGGTCAGTTCCGCATTGGCTATCCCGCGCACACCGTCCGTTCCAAACATTCGTGCCATAACAATCCCCTTCCGACCTTTATGTAAATAGTATACAGCCTCGTTCCCAAAATATCAAATCGACGCTTCCCGTATAGTTGACAGCTCTCGTCAAGGAATGATAGACTTTGGTGGGCGGGAAAGCGTTTAGCCGGGGATTGTGTAACACCCGTTGAAAGAGGTGGCATGGATGCCGTTTTTGGACGCGAAAAGCGGGACGCTCACCTTTGATAACGGGGTGCGCCTGTTTTCGCATATGGAAAAGGCGGAACTCTTGGAAATCCTACACACGGCTGGCGGCGACGCGCCGGACAAGGGAAAAAGCGGCGTGCTGGCTTTTCCGGCTTGCCCGGTGCCGGGAGGTATGCTGGCGGTCCTTTGCATGTTGCGGGACGATCGGCTGCAAACCATATCCGTCACCGTGGTTTCAGTAGGGCAGAAGACCGAACCCAGCGCGGAGCAGCAACGGGCTTTTCTCTTTCATTGCTTTGCGGTGAAGGATCCCTGCCCCGATACCCGGCGGAATTGCGACCTGTCCTGCGAGTTCGGCAGCATCACCCTGTGCACCGATCCTCGGGTGGGAAGCGCCATAGGCCGGCTCTCCTACCAGGGGCGATAAGGGAGGGAACGACGTGCAGGCGACATTGGCCCCCATCATGCGGGATTATTTGATCCGTTTTCAGCAGACAGCCCTCAAGGAAACCGGGCGCAGGCCGCTCACATTCCTGCGGGTTCCCATGGATGAAAAACTGGTTTTGCCGGGTTGCCAGCGGCCCGGATTCGCCTTTTGGCAACCCGTTCCATGGAAGGATGGAGTGGTTCCGCTGGGGGAACATGCGGCAAAGTTTCATCAGACGATTGTTGACTATCTTTCCCTATGCCAGTTTCTGGAAATCCGCTTCCACCTGCCTGTGGCCCCGGCCAACAGCCCGCTTAGCTTTTTATATAACCGCGTGTTTGAAACCTACAAGAATACTGAAGGTGCTCCCCCATCCCGCGTATTTGAGGAGGCGCTGTTCTACGCCAGGGAGCATCCGTCCCTTCCGCTCAGCTTTAGCATGGCTGCCACCTGCGATCATGGAGAACCTGTATTGATCCAGCTTCGGGCCGAGGATGGGCAGGCCTACATTCTCAAAACGGGCTCCGATACCGAATCCCTTTATTTGAAGCTGACCGTTGATCGGCTGCTGCCAAAGGTCAAGTTTATTTACGATATGTAACGCGCAGGAAGGAATCCTTATGTTTGAAACCCCACGGCAAAACAGCATCTTAAGCTATGCGGGGCTTTCCATGACCGAGCTGTTAT
>WRHG01000156.1 GCA_009783365.1 Clostridia bacterium
TTCCTCCGCCACCCGTTAACCAGAAACCATCATGATCCCATCCAATGACGTACGCCTCGTAACCCAAGGCGTTCACCGCCGCTATTTGCCCGTCAAACTTGGACTTCAGGTTTTCCTGTCGATGGAGAGGATACTTCATCACAAATAAGATCGCAGCCATGATCAAGCCTCCCCTCCCATAAGTTGTTTCATGTACAGTTCCGCCATGTCGGCGCGTACCTGCACCAGTCCATAGGGCTGAATGTTCCTCCGGTTCTTTTCTCCCATCGCCTGTCTCATGGATTGATCCGCCAACAGGGCCCGAATGTCCTCGGCAAAACCCATGGCGTCCATCGGTTCCCTCAACAAGCCCCCATCTCCCTGCCGGATCAAATCCGCGTTTCCGCGCACGCGGGAAACGACGCAGGGCAGCCCCGCGGCCATGGCCTCCATCAGCGACACGGGCAGACCCTCCTGGAAGGACGGAAAAAAGAAAAGATCAGCTGCTTTCAGCAGGGCTGCCACATCCTGCCGAAAACCCAAAAACAAAACCCGCCGGTCAATACCAAGCTCGCGGGCCAGGGCCATAAGGGAAACCTCCTGTTCCCCCACGCCGCAAAACAACAACCGCACGTCGGGCAGCAGGGCCATGGCTCGAAGCACGGTCCTATGATTTTTGCGGGGTATATGCTCGCCTACGGTAATGACCGTCTGAGCGCTCTCCGGAACGCCGATGCGCGCCCGGACGGCCGCCATGTCCACCGGCTCCTCAAAACGCCGCAAATCAATACCCACTCCACGCACCAAAGCCACCTTCCGGGCCGCGAATTTCTCAGCGCGACGGTGATCCTCCTGGTTGATGGTTATCAACAAATCCGTATATCGGGCCAAGAAGCGCTCCGCCGTGTAATATAGCAGCCAATTCCGTAGGGGCGCCCTCTCAAAAAAATGAAACCCGTGGGCCGTATATATCACCCTGGTTCCCCGCTTGCGGGCAGCTCTGGCGCAGAGCCGGGCCATCATCCCGCCCGTCGGCGTGTGGCAGTGGATCAGCGCGTACTCCTCCCCCTCGATCAATTGTTTAAGCCGCCGATACACGCGTATATTTCCCGGAGAAAGGGGCGAGCGTTCAAAGGGCAGGTCCACATAACGGTCACAGTTAGGTACGGCAGGGCAAGCCTCCTTCGTGTCGTTTCGGGCGCAAACATGTACCTCATACCCCTGCTGCTGAAACCACCGCATATAGGGCAGATGAAAGACCAGGATATGTCCTCGCAATACCGATGCCGCAAAGAGTACGCGCCTGCTCATTCTCCCGCCTCCGTCGCACGAATCGTCTCCGCAAACGCGGGTTGCGGCTCCTCCCGGAAACGCCCGCTCATTGCCTGGTCGTAGACGAGGGTGCCGAACACCTTCCCAATGGTGGGCACAACCCTCGCCAACAGCCGGATCAGCCATCCCAAGCCCGCAAATTGCCATAATTTTATGCCATGTGCCCGAGCAATCTGCCGAACCAGCTCATCCGTACTGACGTACTCTTGATTTTGCGGAAAAAACAAGCCTCCTTCTCCGCTTTCTACCAACTCCGCCAGAAAAGCGCTTAAGCAGTCGACATAAATCATGCTTCGCTGGTTTTCAATCTTCGGAAAGGCTGGCAGCCTGCGTACAAGCGCCGACAAGCGGGGATAGTTGCCCCGGCATCCCTTTCCATATACCATAGGCGGCCTTAAGACGGCCACATGAAAAGCATCATCCTCAAGCAATTTCAGCGCCTCCTCCGCCTCCAGCTTGCTCCTGCCATAATGGGTGTCGGGCTTCGGCAAGGTCAGGGCGGTGATTTCCCCACAAACAGACCCATAGACGCTCATGGAACTGAAAAATACAAACTGCGCCACACCCGCTTCTTTCGCCCTGACCGCCACCGCCACCGCCAAATCCCGATTGACCGAATAATAGCGATGGGCGCTGTCAGGGGTCTCCTGCTGATGGACAAGGCCCGCCACATGAAGCACAGCTGTATATCCATCGAACAAAACATCTCCCAGCGTATCTCCCCGCACATCCACAGTATCCACGGCAAACTGCCCGGGCATCGCGCGAAAGCGCTCGGCAGCCTTCTCCCCAAGGTAGCTACCCTCGCCGGTGATGAGGACTCGCTTCATTTGTGCACCTCCAGCTTTCGGGCCAAATAGTGCTTCCCTTCTCTGCCCTCCGCTATGCCTTCCCGGTTAAATACCTTTACCAAGGTGAGGAGTATACATTTCACATCCAGGGCAAAGCTCACGTTTTGCGCATATTCGCCGTCCCGGAGGGATTTTTTTTCCAGAGACAACTCATCACGGCCGTTGACTTGCGCCCAGCCACTGAGCCCCGGCAAAACGTTGTTGGCGCCATACTCATCTCGCAGCGCGATCAAATCCGTCTGGTTCCAGAGGGCGGGACGGGGGCCGATGAACGACATCTGTCCCCGCAAAATATTGAAAAGCTGCGGCAGCTCATCCACACTGGTGGCACGCAAAACCCGTCCTGCCGGCGTAATATAGGAACGGGCGTTTTTCAGCTCGTGGGTTGGGACATCCCGGGGTGTATCCATGCGCATGGTACGAAATTTCCAGATCAAAAACAGCTCTTTGTCCTTGCCCATCCGTCTTTGGCGAAAAAAGACAGGACCCTTGGCATCCAGCTTGACAGCGGCCGCTACCAATATAAACAAAGGACAAAGGACCGTGATACCCAGCGCGGATAGAAATACGTCCAGCAACCTCTTCCCCCAGCGTTGATACATCCGCGTCCACTCCTCGCGTCACTCGATCTTCATTCAGCCTTCATTCAGCCTTCATTCAGCCTTCCTCCGGCTTCCATCCGGTTCTCACCGGCCTGCTCTTTGTGGGCGTCCAAAATGCGGTTCACCGCATTGATATAGGCCAAACAGCTGGCTTCAATGACATCTGTGGATACACCTTTACCCAGCATCGCAAGGTCCTTATGGCGCACTCGCACCGTCACTTCACCCAACGCGTCCTCTCCCTCAGTGACCGCGCGCAGCTGATAGTTCTCCAGCTTGCAGGGCAGGCCCGTAATCTGATCCACGGCGTGAAAGCACGCCTCCACAGGGCCATCTCCGCAATCCGCCCGGGTTGTAATTTCTTGAGCCTTTTCCAGACTCACAGTTGCTGTGCTGGTCATGCGGTTCCCACTGAAAATCTGGAAGGAATGCATCTGATAGGTTCCCTTTGCCGAGTGCATGCGCTCTTGCAAAATAGCCATTACATCCCTGTCCGTGATGATCTTTTTTCGGTCCGCCAACTCCTTAAACTTCACAAAGGCTTGCGCGAGTTCCTGCTCCGTCATGGCAAAGCCGAGCTCTTTGGCGTGCTCCGCCAGGGCGTGCCTGCCGCTGAGCTTGCCCAGCACGACGCTTCCCTGAGGAATGCCTAAATCCTGCGGCTTCATCACCTCGTAGGTGGCGCGATCCCTGAGCACCCCATGCTGGTGGACGCCGCTTTGGTGTGTGAATGCATTGGCGCCTACCACCGCTTTGTTGGGCGGGATCTCTATCCCGGAGATGGTAGCCGCCAAACGGCTCGTCCGGTGGATTTCCTTCGTGTTGATGGAGTCCCGGAGACCGTAAAAATCTTGTCGGGTACGAAGCCCCATCACAATCTCCTCCAAAGCCGCGTTACCGGCCCGCTCTCCCAAACCGTTCAGGGTGCATTCCACCTGCCTGGCTCCCATACGGAGCCCTTCCAAAGCGGCTGCAACGCCCAGTCCCAAATCATTGTGACAATGGACGGACAGCACCGAGTTTTCAACACCCTGTATATGTCCGCGCAGATCCGCGATCAACTTACCATATTCAGCCACCGTTGCATAGCCTACGGTGTCGGGAACGTTCAGAGTAGCGGCCCCGGCTTTGCGGGCCGCTCCAAAAATCTCGTACAAAAAATCAAGCTCCGTCCGCGTGGCGTCCTCACAGCTAAACTCTACATCCTCACAAAGGGAGCGGGCCAAAGCAACTCCTTCAACCGCCGCCGCCAGTACCTGGGCCCGGTCCATGTTCAGCTTGTGAAGCCGATGCAATGGACTTGTGGCGATGAATACATGGATACGGGGATGCCTGGCGTACTTCAGGGCGTCCGCAGCCGCGCGGATATCTCCTTCCACGCAGCGCGCCAAGGAACAAACACATATGGTTTCAACCGTCTTGCTCACAGCCCGAATGGCTTCAAAATCACCGGAACTCGCCCCTGCGAATCCCGCTTCCACCACGTCCACGCCCAAAGCCTCCAAGCCACGGGCCAGTTCCACCTTTTCCTTCAGATGAAAGCTGACCCCAGGCATCTGCTCGCCGTCTCGAAGAGTCGTATCCAGAAACAGTACGGTATCTTGCATGTCCGCCTCCCCGCCGCTATTCAAGCGTAATTTGATCCAGGATTCCGGCCAGCTTCTTTGTTCCGATTCCCCGTACGCTCAACAGATCCTCTGGATAATAGAAAGCCCCGTGGGTCTGCCGCTCAACGATGATAGCCTCCGCCAAAGCCGGGCCGATGCCGGGAAGCCGGCACAACGCCTCTTCTTTTGCGGTATTGATGGGAACGGGCCCGGAGGGGAAGATGACCGTCATGCGTTCCCCCGTCCGGGCGGCAGACGCTGGCGCCGGTATTGGCAAGGCTTTCCCCCGCGCTTGCCAGTTGATATGCAGGATCGTCCAGAGCACCGCCGCAGCC
>WRHG01000157.1 GCA_009783365.1 Clostridia bacterium
AGCAGCGTCGCGGCAAATCCGCGGGCGCCGTCCTCATAGGCCTCCCTTCGCACGCTTTGGTTACGGCGGCGGAAGTTCTCAAAATCCGCCTGCACCCGCTGGGCAAGGTTCAGGTATTCCTCCTGCTTCGCCTGAGCCGCTTCCAGCGCTTCCGCTATGGCTGCGGTTCCTTCGTCCGCCTCATCAGGATGGGTTTCCTCGTCGGGCTTGGATTCCGCGTTGGGCCGGGAATCCGTTTCTCCATCTTCTACGGCTTCTCCAGCATCCGCCAGGGCATTAGCCGGCGCGCCGGTTTCCACTGCATTGTCCAAAAAAAACTGTTCATCACCGTTTTCCATATCCAGCGGCGCTTCTATGCCCTTGTCGTGTTTTGTCTTGGCCACGATCATCACTCCTCCTCAGGTTCAAGCAATTGAGTCAGCAGGTTGCCCACAGCGCCCAGCACGCCCAGCACATGGCTGTATTGCATCCGAATGGGCCCGATGACCCCCAGGGCGCCTTGCTGGTGATTGCCCAAGCGATACGTGGCTGTCACCAGCGAGCAATCCGACAGCTCCGGAATCCCCGTTTCCGGGCCGATCCGAACCGCGAAGGCCATCTCCCCGCTTTTTTCCAGCAGGTCCAGCAGCTGTTCCTTCCCTTCCAATATGGAAAGAAAGGCCTTGGCTTTCTCCACATCGCTGTACTCCGGAAAGTTCAGGATATTGCTGGAGCCTCCCACGGCCAGCCTGCCCTTGGCATGCTGCTTCTCCACGTCGCCGATCAGCTCGGCAATGCCGGCGTGCATCTGTTGCTTGCGCTGCGTATCCTCCTGGTCCGCGGCCAGAATATGCCTGGCCTCGGAGAGGGTGTGCCCCTCCAATTCCCGGGTGAGCATGCGGCTGATGGCGTACAGCGCGTCCGCGTCCATGTCCTCGCCTACGCGGATCACCGTATCCCGCATGATGCCGCTATCCGTAACGATGACCACCAGGGCGTTGCCGCTGCTTACGGGCACCAGCTGGATGTTGCGGATTCTCATCTCCATCGGTTTCGGGCTCGTCACCAAGGCGGTGTAATGAGTCAGGTTGGAAAGCACCTGAGCCGCATGTGCGATTACATCCTCCATCTGCCGGGCCCGGTCGTTGAAATGGCGGCGTATGCTTTCCTGGTTCTGCGTCTGTATGGCTCCCTGCCGGAGCAGCTGATCCACGTACAGGCGGTACGCTTTGGCGCTTGGTACCCGGCCGGCGCTCACATGGGGCTGATCCAGATAGCCCAGCTCCTCCAAATCGCTCATTTCATTACGGATGGTGGCGGAACTGAGCCCGGTTTCATACTTTTTGGAGATGGTGCGGCTGCCTACGGGGATGGCGGTTAGAATGTAGTCATCGATGATGGCTTGCAGAATACGGAATTTGCGTTCGTCGATGGCCACGGACCTGCCTCCTCTCCCGGAAAACACCGGCCTTGCCTTGTTGTTAGCACTCGGCTTTATTGAGTGCTAACACATGCCTATCATAGGCCCTTGGCTCCCTTTTGTCAAGGGGTTTTCAACGGAATTTGCAGTTTATTCAAAGAATCTCCAAAGCCGTTCGCCAAAAGACTTGGGATGACCGGCAGCCCGGCCGAGTTTTCTTTTTGAATATCGGCCGGGAAATATTTCGTCCGGCAAGGGGCTGGCGCGGGGCATAGCCTGCGGTCACGTTCAACGGAGGACGACATGGCCGGGTGAAAACAGATACGGCTGACAACAATAATAAACCCGACCGGTTCACTGCTACCCCATCATCTTCAGAAGCACTTGATTTTGAAACAGCATGCCGCCGGGCGTCAGGGCAAAAGCGCACCCGCCGCCATGTACAGCTCCGCCTTTCTTCCATTGGCCCAGCCCATCCCTTACCAACATCTCCATGACCTTCCCATAGACCTGAAGCATAGACGTTCCAAACCGGTTGTAGAAATCACGTTCGCTCACTCCGTCCACGGTTCGCAGGCCCAGCATCATGGTTTCAAACATGGCTTCTGTCCGTCCGATGAGGTGTTCCTCCTCTGTTGGAAAAATGCCCTGCCGCAGCTTTTTCTCATACATATTCCGGTTACGGGTGTTTTCCCGGCGCAGGTAGCAGGGACCCTCCGGCGGAAAGCATTCCCCCTCCCGCCAAACGCCCGGCGGCAAGGGCAGCATGCTTGCCGCGGCTACTCCCAACCCCAGGTACCAGCTTCCGCGCCAATAACCCAGGTTGTGCCTGCATTCAAACCCCGGTTTCGCAAAATTGCTGATTTCATATTGGCGGTATCCCATATCCTCCAACCACAACCGTCCCTGCTCCGCCATTTCCGCCGTATGCTCCTCCGCGGGCAGGGAGAGTTCTCCGGCCCCAATCCTTGCCGCAAGAGGGGTTCCTTCCTCCAAAGTGAGGCAATATGCGGAAATGTGGCTGGGCCGCAAAGCCGCGGCCTGCCGGAGAGTACCCCTATAATCCTCTAACCGCTGGCCGGGCAAGCCGTACATCACGTCCAGGTTGATGTTGGTGAAACCTTGCTTGCGAGCCATATCCACCGCTTCCGCAGCCTGGGCGCCGGTGTGCGCCCGCCCCAGAACGCCCAGCAGGGAATCCTGGGCGGCCTGCAGCCCCAGGGACAAGCGGTTGGCTCCATGGCTTTTTACCGTGGCAAGCCAGTCCTCCGAAAGTATGCCTGGGTTTGCCTCCACCGTGAATTCCGCACCGCGTTGAAGGCAAAAGCAACGCCGCGCCGCGCCCAAAAGCCTGTCCATCAGCTGCGCGGGCACCAAGGAGGGCGTTCCGCCGCCGATGTACACGGTGGAAACGGCCGCCTTGCCATAGGTTCGCCCATACAGGGCAATCTCCCGTTCCAGCGCGCCGCAATAGGCCTCCACAGCCGCCAGGGACGCGGGCGCGGAACAGAAGTCACAATAAAAGCATTTACGCTTGCAAAACGGAATATGCATGTATAATTGAAGGGTCATGGGCGCCCTCCCGGGTTAGTATCCACGCAACAACGCGGCGTATCCGCGGCGCGGTCCCTTAGGCAGATGATAACACAGGGGATGCGGCGGGCACAAGCCCATCGCGGCTTTCCAACTCCTGCGGGGTTCCTGCCTGTGAATCGAGCCGGCTTCGTTTTTTACCCTGTGGCAGAAAGAGAATAAGTGGCATGGGCGGACAGAATTTCATTTGCCATGCAGGGATTTCCCAAAACTGTTGGGCTATGCTATACTGAATCCGTCATTTTAAGGAAATCTGACATGGAGGGATTTTCTTGCAGGATCAACGGCTTTCCCAAATCCGTAACTTTTGCATCATCGCCCATATAGACCATGGCAAATCCACCCTGGCGGACCGCCTGCTGGAGATGACCGGTGTTTTTGAACGCCGGGAAATGGTGGAGCAGATCCTGGACAGCATGGAACTGGAGCGGGAGCGCGGCATCACCATCAAAAGCAAGGCCGTGCGCATGCAGTACACCGCCAAAGACGGCCGGGACTATACCCTCAACCTGATCGACACGCCCGGTCATGTGGATTTCAGTTACGAGGTAAGCCGCGCCCTGGCCGCCTGCGAAGGCGCCCTCCTGGTGGTGGACGCCACCCAGGGCATTGAAGCCCAAACCCTGGCCAACGTGTATATGGCGCTGGAGCACGATCTGGAGATTGTGCCCGTTATCAACAAGATCGACCTCATCAGCGCCCGGCCGGAGGAGGTCCGGAAAGAAATTGAAGATGTGATCGGCCTGGACGCCTCCCAGGCGCCCATGGTTTCCGCCAAGACCGGGCAAAGCTGCGAGGATGTGCTGGAAGCCGTCGTAAGACATATCCCCCCGCCCGGCGGGGATGCCGACGCGCCCCTGCAGGCGTTGATCTTCGACGCTTATTACGATAATTACAAAGGAGCCATCTGCTTTGTGCGGGTGATGCACGGCGGCGTCCGGCCCGGTATGCGCATGCGCCTGATGTCCACCCAGGCGGAATTCGACGTGGTGGAGGTGGGCACCTTCCGCCCCGTGTATACACCCTGCCGGCAGCTTCTGCCCGGGGACGTTGGCTATATCTCGGCTTCCATCAAGGATGTGGCGGATACCCGGGTGGGCGACACCATCACCGACGCGGACCGCCCGGCGGCCCGGCCCCTGCCCGGCTACCGCCAAGTCACCCCCATGGTCTTCTGCGGCATCTCCCCCGCGGACGGAGCGGATTACGACAACCTGCGGGACGCCCTGGAAAAGCTGCGCATGAACGACGCCGCCGTTTCCTTTGAACCGGAAACCTCCGCGGCGCTTGGGTATGGCTTCCGGTGCGGCTTTTTAGGGCTGCTCCACATGGAAATCGTGCAGCAGCGGCTGGAGAGGGAGTTTGACCTTGACCTTGTGACTACTTCGCCGAGCGTTGTTTATAAAGTTATGAAAAGAGACGGTGAGACTCTTGAAATAGACAATCCCACAAACATGCCTCCGGCGGCGGATATAGAGTATATGGAAGAGCCGATAGTCAAAGCTATGATCATGACTCCGACTGAATATGTCGGCAACATAATGGAACTCGCGCAGGAGAGGAGAGGCGCGTTTATCGACATGTCGTATATTGAAAGCACAAGGGTAATGATCACATATGAGATGCCGCTGAACGAGATTATTTACGATTTTTTTGACGCGCTGAAGTCGCGGAGCCGGGG
>WRHG01000158.1 GCA_009783365.1 Clostridia bacterium
CTGTTTCTAAGATAGGAGGGCGGTTCCAATAGCTCCAACATGAAAGCTTGAATGGTTGCTTTATCTATCCATGTCGCTCCCAGCCGCACATCAATCTCGGATGCGTCCAGCTCCTTGGGCATGGCCTTTTCCAGCGCCTCCACATTGGGAAGATACCGAGAGTCAGATTCAACAGCGTTCTTGGCCGCTTCCAGCTTCTCCCGGATGTTGCCGGACAGGTATTCATCAGCGGCGGCATATCGCGAAGGTTCGTTTTTGTCATCAGATGGCAAGGGAAAGATAACACCCCGAAGCTCGTTTGTAAGCTCCTCCCCTGATTTGTCTGTAAGTTTTTCCATGTAAGGGATATCCACCCGTGCCTTTTCGGAGATGGACAGAGCAAGCGCTTCACTGGCCGTGTCAACATGTTCGACAGCCCGGGCAGGTCGAATGGTACGCTTGGTAAACATGTCGGCTTTTCGCTCAAAAGCACCGCTCTCATCCAGAATTTCCAGGGAACACAGCAGATAGTAGGAACTGTCATCAGAAAAAGCATTAGCGTTTCCCCGGCTATTGATAAGGCCATACTTCCCGGTAAACCCTTCGTAGAGATCATTCAGCCGCTGCTGGGTTTCCAAAATGAGGGTATCCTCGGCATCCTCCATCTGTCGGCTGATTAACTCCCGTATACAGTCCCGCATCTCTACCAGGCCGCGCACACGCTCTTTGGCAGTGGTATTCAGATCAGGCCGAACCATGCGGCTGTTTTCCCGATAGAACACCTCCCCGTTCACAAGGGTATAGGAGAAGTTACGCACATTCGGGTCAGCCGGGAGTGAGTCACCAATGGCTTCACCTTCGCCAAGATCAGGCAGCTCCGCCTCGATGATCTGCCCTCGGATGTTTGTCATCGCCTGAGTAAGCTGCTGAGAGAGGTCTTCACCCTCAATGGGCAAACAAGCTGTGTCCTTTTCCTTTCCATACATGCTGTCATCCCAGGCCATTTTGCCAAGAACCATTTCCGGATTGTCAACAAAGTAGCTGTTAACGGGAATCCCATCTTCGGTAGTACCCAAATGTACCCAATCCGGCTCAATAACGATGGGCCGGTCACGCTTTTGTAAAAACAGGATGTCAGCGGTGACTTCTGTACCGGCATTGGCTTTGAAAGCGTTGTTGGGCAGGCGAACCGCGCCCAGCAGTTCAGCCCGCTCCGCGATGTACCTGCGAACCTCCGGAGATTGCTTGTCCATAGTGCCTTTAGATGTGATGAAGGCAACGACGCCACCAGGACGTACCTGATCGAGGGTTTTAGCGAAGAAATAATCGTGGATATAAAACCCCAGCTTGTCATATGCCTTGTCGGACACCTTATAACTGCCAAAGGGGACGTTGCCAACGGCAAGGTCATAGAAATCACGCTGGTCGGTTTTCTCGAAACCGGAAACGGTGATATTGGCTTTCGGATAAAGCTGCGAGGCAATACGCCCTGTTATGCTGTCCAGCTCCACTCCGTACAGGTTACTGCCAGCCATGCTTTCCGGCAGAAGGCCGAAGAAATTACCGACGCCGCAGGCAGGTTCCAGGATATTGCCAGTAGTGAAGCCCATTCGCTCAATGGCTTCGTATATAGCCTTAATGACAACAGGACTGGTATAGTGGGCATTCAAAGTGGAAGCGCGGGCGGAAGCATACTCCGCATCAGGTAATAATGTTTTAAGCTCAGCATATTCCCGTGACCAATTAGTGTTTTGCACGTCAAATGCTTGGGGAATACCGCCCCAGCCCACATACCGGGAAAGAACCTCTTGTTCTTCCGGGATGGCCATGCGCCCTTCCTGTTCCAGTGTTTGCAGTAACCGTATGGCGGCAATATTGGCCGCGTATTTTGTTTTTGCACCTCCAATGCCAAGGTTGTCATCCATGATATGGAAGTTTTCAGAAGGAATCGATGGAATAGGAGTTGACACGCTTTCCGGTTCCTCGGGATGTTTCAATTCAGCCCCAACTGGTTGAGCTTCCGAATCCTGTGGCTGTACCTCAATCGGCTGCCGCACTAAATCTGGTTCTCTTTCCGGTTGTGGGAAGCGCTCCAATAGCTTTTGCAGGGTTTCCTTACTTTCCGAGCGCAGAATTGGATAGTGCAACTCTGGATCGCGCAGTTGAATATCAAAAAGACCGATGTTCTCTACGATAAATGGCTTGTCGTTTTCCAGATGGAGGGTATCGCCGACGGCATACGGTATAAGAACCGATTGAACAACGGGTTGCGGTGCTTCAACAGTGTCAAGCATTTGCTGAAGATTCGTTTCCGCTTGGGCTTTGTATGCCTCCAGATCGGATTCCGCCACACGTTGAATTTCAAGCCGTTCCTTTTCTGGCAGATGTTCGTCGATAATTACAATCGTACCGTCCGGTTCAACACGGGCCACGATTGGAGGTATCTGATCGGGCTTGTCATCTTTCACATTGAAAACAATCAGGCGTCCATTGACGTATTTGAAATCAAGCTCAAATGCTGAGTGCTGAGCGATTTCTTGTTCCAGGGTTACGGCGTCAGGAAAACCAAAACGGGCCCGGGGCATCGGAACGCCACCGGGCATCCCGGCATAGGTTTTCTCAAGTTCAGCGTATTGTTGTTTTTCCGCTTCTGTCAGGTATTCGTCGGAAACAATCAGGGAACGAAGATACTTTTCCATTGCGGGCCACTTGATGACCAGATCATCAGACGCACCATACTGAGAAAGCTTCATACCCACACTGGGCCTATAATCTATAAACCCGCTGCTCCCGTCCAGAAATGTGTGGCTATGCCCGGACGTGCCGTATTCCTGCTTCAAAAAAGACTGTATGTCCTTGGGTCCCGCCATCTGCTGATATAGCGCGTATATGCGCAGCTTACCGGCTGATACGCCGGTACCACGGCATAACTCGGCTACTATATCCTCATTGGAAAAAGAAGCGGCAGGCGCTTTGGGAGCGCTTACCGCTTCATTTATGCTTTGGATTTGTTCCGCTTCATCCGGGATTAGGCTTAATAGGTTTAGCTGTACACCAGATCCGTAAGGATCGCTTCTTCCGCCAGAGCTTTCAGGTTGTTCATTTCGCCTGTCCAGCGCAAGGGATCGGCGGCCTTCAGCGCTTCTGTCACGTTGTTCGCTTTCATCAGCTCCGGCATCATACGATCGAGCCTTGTCCGGGCTGTTTCCTCGATCTCCAACAGGTGAGTATGGAGTGTCATGGTAGCCACCAGGGAACTGAACAATATTGGACGGTGTTCTTTCAGGTATTCCCTGCGCATCCTGCCGTACTTGCCCAGTGGTCTTGGCTCGGCTGGCAGCTCTAGGTCTGGAATCAGATAATCCCCGTTCTGATGATAGGTCAGTTCGCTCATATGTATGGCTCCTTTCATAGTTGCGCAGTGTGATTTCAATGTGCCGGAGTACCTCTTCGCTCGTTTCGCTGACAGCGGTACCCAGGACAGCAACCGCTTCTGGCGTATTCCAATCAAATATGGGAAGGAAATCTTCATGCTCGAATCGCGTTTCCGGGTTCAGTCCGCACCGGGACAGCAGTGTGTATTCCAGGCTGACGGAGGCTGCTTTGCGAAAGGCTGCCCCAACGTTAAATTCATCATATCCATCTAAATAACTGCCGTCAACGATGCCGAGGATGTCCTGCCGGTGTTCCAGCCAATAGGCTTGGGCGAGATGATCGGCAATGCCATGAAGCTGTCGTTCCAGCCCTTCTGTGGCTGGGATATCATAGCGGCTCTCCAAGGCGCTTGCTGCGGCGGATTTATTATGCCGGTTAACTTCCCATTGGAAAGGCGTTTTGGATTGCTCCCGAGCGCCGGTATCCGCGATGTCGAATACGTACCGCAGTTTGGTATTGTCACCGTTAGGGTCAATAAGGGCAATGCCCTTGGAGCCGCGGCGGATATACCGGCTCATGGTCTTGTTCCAAAGGTTATATTCCGCACAGGCAGTCGCCTCGGGCCGCTGAGCATAGATCATAAGCTGTTCATAGTAGGGGTATTTGTAAAGCCTTGCGGCGGTGGTCAGAAAACCAGTCCAGGCTTGATGGCTTCCTGTGATTTGCTGTGCCGTTTGATTAGCCAGTTGTGCGTAAGTTTGGGCTGTACTTGGCATTTATCAATCTCCTTTCGATGTCTGGTTGACAAAATCCATATAAAATTCCCATGTTGTCGGAGAATTGTCCCCGTACTCAAAGTGAAACGCCCCCTTGCGGGACAGGAAACCCGCCCTGCAAGGGGGCATTATGTCGACGCGGTTTCCTCGATTTCAGCGGGTCATGAAGAAACATACCAACTCTTCAAAAGTCCGCTTTGAAACCCGCATAAAGCAAGGCTTTTAGAAGGCTACTTCGTCGACATCTTCCCTCTCTTTTCGCGTACCCATTCCCTTTGCCGCTTGCGTTTACGCCTGACCATACAGGATTTGCAGTACAGATTGTTTTTGCGCTCAGGCACAAAGGGCTGTAAGCAGTCACCGCAATGCCTTCGCTTGTCTGCCTCCATGATTTCTGCGTACAGCTCTTGATCCGCTGGCAGCACGGCAGAGCGAAACCATTTGCATATGAGCGAATAGGAGATAAGTTGCGGACATACGCACGTCTCATATTCATTGTCCAGAAGCACACAGTTTCCGTTATCATGGT
>WRHG01000159.1 GCA_009783365.1 Clostridia bacterium
GCTTTTGGCGGGTCGTTGAGCGGATGTGCGGTGATAAATACCGGATATTGGTAGGCTGGCAGCCATCTTCTGGCCTCCGGTCATACGCGGTGTGTTCCGGCTTCGCTTCTGGCGGGCGGATTGCGGGCGGGAGCGGTTGGATTGATTGGGCGGATGGCGGATCAGGGGATACGCCGGGAGTGGTCACATGCAGTTGCGATTTTGCCGGAGGCCGGTAGGCATCGTTTTTTGAACCTGTGTTCGCTCGCGGTTTAAGGAGGGAAACCTGCCGGGGATTTGCCACGGGACTTGGAGGGATATTTTTGCCGCCGGCCGCGGAGCGGCCGGCTTGTCCATAGGCTGCATAGGGGTTGGGCCGGGCCGGCAGCGGACGCGGATTTGAGGAAGCGGGTTTGGGGGCGGCGCGAACAGATGGGGCCTGAGGCAGAGCGGCCGTAACCCTGCCCGGAGGCAGGAAGGGTTTTGAAGCAGTCATTCTCCAATCGGCGGCCATTTCCGGACTTTCAAATCCCGCGTGATTCTCCGCCCAGCCATGATCGGCGGCTGGCATGGAAGGCGGTTTGATAATCTTGGATTTCACGAGACGAATGTTCCAGAGAAGGCCTAGACCTCCCAAGGAAAGCAGGATTCCCGCGCCGAGCATGGAGTAACTGTTTTCCAGCATCAGCAAAATCAGGCCGTTCACCGCGTTAATCATCATGTTCCGGCTTCGGTTGGTCAGGGAGTTGAGGATGAGGCGGAGTTGTCCGTTGTCGATTAATGGAAAAGCAATGATTGCTATGGCGGAGATGAAGCAGGCGACGCCGAGGCATAACAGCGTTTCGCCCAAAACCTTTTTCCATTTCATGCCTGTAATCCTTTCCGGCGTTGCTTCCGTACTCTGCGCGGCGTTAAGCATGAGTATCGAATGCGCTATCGCTGTCTTCATGCTAGGATACAATGCGCGGATTGTCAATATCATCGGACCAAGCGGATATGCGGTAAGCATGCCACGGAGAGACGCCGGATCACGCGCAATGCTGATAGGGTTTACTGCAAAATGCCACATAGGGCCGGCCTGAATGACGGAAGGGGTTCATCCGCGTTGCGATTGGCTGTGCCGCGAGCCGCGGCGGCGTTCACGGTGACGCCGCTCCACAAAAGCGGCGCCCGGCATCGGCGGTGTTCCTTGGGGCTGGCCATTTGGCGCGGCCCCGGAGGCATGGACGGACGGTGGGCATACCGTTTGACCCTCCGAGCATCGCTTTTGCGGGCGCGGCCCGCGGGGCAGGGGCTCGGAAGGCGTAAGGTTTTCCATCGGCCAAGGGCTGTCCAGTCGGGTGATGCGTTTGCCGATCAGTTTTTCGATGCCCTGTAAGTGCTTCATCTCGTCGATGCAGCAAAAGCTTACGGCGTCGCCGGACAGCCCGGCGCGCCCCGTGCGACCGATGCGGTGAATGTATGCCTCCGGCTCGTTGGGCAAATCGTGGTTGAACACATGAGAGAGGCCGATGATGTCGATGCCCCGCGCGGCGATATCCGTAGCTACAAGCACCCGGACGTCTCCGGATTTGAACTGGCTCAACGCTTCCTGACGCGCGTTTTGCGATTTGTCGCCGTGGATGGCGCGGGCCTCAATACCGGCGCGCTTGAGCTCACGCACCACGCGGTCAACGCCGTGTTTTGTGCGCACAAACACCAGCGCGTTCTCCACCTTGGGCTGGTTCAGCAAGTGTGCCAACAATCTCTTTTTGTTGGGTTTATCCACCATATAAAGGGATTGGCTGATGCTATCCACCGTGCTGGTCACCGGATCCACCTTGACCGTAACCGGATTGCGTAAAATGCTCATGGCCAACGCCTCCACCTCGCCGGGCATTGTGGCGGAAAAGAACAGCGACTGCCGCTTCTTGGGCAGGTGCGCAATCACGCGCCTCACATCATGGATAAAGCCCATGTCCAGCATACGGTCAGCCTCGTCCAGAACGAATATCTCCAGGCGGTCCAGACGGACGAAACCCTGGGCGATCAGATCGTTCAGCCGGCCTGGCGTGGCGGTTAGGATATCCACGCCACGCTGCAGTGCGTCGGTTTGCGGTTTTTGCGGTATTCCGCCGAAGATGACGCAGGAGTCCAGCTTAAGCCGTGCGCCATATGCGGCGAAGTTTTCATGGATTTGCAGCGCTAACTCCCGTGTCGGCGTT
The DNA here is from genome assembly GCA_009783365.1 of Clostridia bacterium. Next base: position 2,184 of record WRHG01000159.1, read on the forward strand.
AGGATTAGCGAGCGTATCGGCCGTGGACCGCCATGTCTCTCCGGCTGTCCGCCGTTCAACCGCTGCAGGATCGGCAAAGCGAAAGCCGCGGTTTTGCCGGTGCCTGTCTGGGCACAGCCCAGCACATCCCGCCCTTCCAGAACGAGCGGAATGGTTTGCCGCTGGATTGGCGTGGGCTCTTTGTATCCTGACTTTCGCACCGCCGTAAGCAGCGGCGCGATCAGATGCATCTGTTCAAAGGTCATAGCCTGTTCCTTTCTGTTTGCGGCCCGTAGTGGTGATTGGGACGCTGCCGGAAAAGTATACCACATCCGGCGAATTGGCACAGGTTTGAATGCCGCTCCTTTCCTTCCGCTTCATCCAATGGAGCCGCAATGGGTAAACCTCCGCTTGCATTGTTTCCTTTGCCGTGATACCATAAAAACGTCATACGGGGGAGGGGAAAAAGTGGCGGGACTTGCGGAATTCCCTCTTGAGCGGTTGCTGGACCCCAAAGGGCATCTGTGCGGGTGTGGCAAGCGGCATACTACGGACCTGCGCACCTATCTTTTTGGCGAGGGTGTGCTTCAACAGTTGCCTCGTGTACTTCAAAAAGAGAATGTACGGAGGCCTTTTGTGGTCTGCGACGAGCATACGGACATGGCGGCGGGCGGTCGGGTACGGCAAATTTTGGCGGATGCGGGCGTTTCCTATGCGTCGTTCTGCTTTCAACCTCAATCCGAACCGTTGGAGCCGGATGAGCACACGGTGGGAGCTCTTTGTATCGCCTTTGATCCGGACTGCGATGTGATTGTAGCCGTCGGCTCGGGAGTGATCAACGATTGCTGCAAGGTGCTTGCTCACGCCACCGGCAGGCCCAGTATGGCGATTGCGACCGCCCCCAGTATGGACGGCTATGCCAGCGATAACGCAAGCATGATTAAAAATGGCGTGAAGGTCAGCCTGTATGGGAATTGTCCCGTGGCGATCCTGGCGGACGCGGATGTCCTGCGGACCGCGCCGGAGAAGATGCTGAAAGCCGGCATGGGAGATATGCTTGCCAAGTATGTCTCTCTGTGCGAGTGGCGCATTTCCCATCTGGTGACCGGGGAGTATTTTTGCCCGGAAATTGCGGAATTGATGCGCGCTGCGCTGAGCCGTGTGCGCAGTCACGCCGATGGGCTTATGGCACGGAAGACAGAAGCTTTGCGGTTTGTGATGGAAGGGCTGGTGCTTAGCGGGGTCGCCATGAACTTTGCGCAGGTTTCCCGGCCTGCGTCAGGGGTAGAGCATTACTTTTCCCATATATGGGATATGAAGGTTTTGCAGGGTTTGGCCAAACATACGCTTCATGGAATACAGGTGGGTGTGGGTACATGCCTGACGTTGCGGCTCTATGAGCGCATTATCAATCTGCAGCCAAGCCGAGCCAAGGCGGAAACCTGGATCCAGGCTTTTTCCGACGAGGGATGGGAAACGCATGTCAAGGCTATTTTTGGGCCGGCTGCTGCCCGTGAAGTCCTCTCCCTGGAGGCCGGGGAGAAAAAAAATGATCCGCAAAATCACGCCCGGCGGCTTGATAAACTGCTCCTCCATTGGAATGAGATTCTGAGCATCATCCGGGAGGAACTGCCCGGCGCCGGAGAGATCCATAGCCTTATGGAAGGCATGGGCATGGCGACAACGCCCCGGGAGATCGGCCTAACCAGCCAAGACGCTGTGGACGCATTGATAGGGTCTCGGGATATGCGGGACAAGTATCTCACTTCTTCCCTGCTGTGGGATTTGGGTGAACTGATGGACTTTGCCGCATATTTGTGAAAAGCCGGCGCTGAAGCCCTTGGTTCAGGCCGTTAACCATCATGAAATCAGGGTTAACGCCCGGAAGGAGGTGGGCATGGGCGAGATCATACGGAGGCTTTCGGGCTGGACTGTCCGAGGTTTTTGCATGTTGCTGTCAATGACGCTGTTGATCCTTTGGCCGGTTGCGGCCCATATGGAAAGCGCCTTTTCGAGCGGGGGAGAACGGCTGCAGATTGTGCGGGTGCGCTTAGCCCGGCTGGGAATTACAGAGCGGATGGATATTACCTTGGACGGGATGTATGGCTTGGGCAGGCAGGGCGAAGCCAACATGCTTTTCGAGCGTGGCAGCCCGTTGACGATTCTTCTGCAAAACGGGTCCCTGGTGGTTTATTATCGGGGCATGGCCTATCAGGCAGGGGCAAGTCTGTACCTGACTCGCTACGCCGCGCCCGATGGGCTGGAAAACGGCATTCGAATAGCGGGAGCACCCGCGCTGTACTTGGGAGATATGCAGCTGGACGTAGAGAACGGCGTGATCCGGCCTGTTCTGTACATTCATATAGAGGATTACCTCCGGGGCGTGGTGCCTCACGAAATGAGCAACACCTTCCCGCTGGAGGCTCTGAAGGCGCAGGCTGTGACGGCGCGTACCTACGCGTTGCGCAGGCAGGATTCTGCGAAACCTTA
>WRHG01000160.1 GCA_009783365.1 Clostridia bacterium
AACGTTGTAGATACTGTTGCCGAAATTCTGTTTAACTACTTGCATGATGTGATTTATGATCCGGTAAACGCATTGCTGGATGTCGGGAAGCTGCCTGAAGGTTTTCAAGATTTTGGCAATGGGCTTTGTTACTTTGTTCAGTGTGTAATGGAAACCAAGGCGCTGGCGCAAGCCCTGGCCAAGGGCGACCTGTCAGAAAAAGCGCCGTCCCCCGGCAATGAAATTGCCGCACCGTTAAAATCGCTGCATGCTTCATTACGGCATCTGACTTGGCAGACCCAGCAAGTCGCGCAAGGAGACTATCAACAGCGCGTAAAATTCATGGGTGATTTTGCGGTGGCGTTCAACTCTATGGCGCAACAGCTGGAGGAACGAAAAAAAACCGAAACCAAAGAGAGATCCAAGCTGCAGCAATACATCAACTTGATCCTCGCAAATACGCCGAATATCCATCTTGTGTTCGATACCGAAGGCAAGGCCGTGCTTGCCAGCGAAGCCTATTTACGGTGCGGGAAAATCCCTTCCATTGAAGAGATTCAGGGCAAATCGTTTTCAGAGTTGTTCTCTCCAATAGCAACGAATGAATTTTTGCATAGGATGGACATGTTGTTTGACAATGCGCTTATTCGCAAGCAAACAGCTAAAATCGAACAATGCATTGACTTTGGACAGGATGGAAGCCTGCGCAGTTATCAGATCCATGTAACGCCCATGTTATATGAAAATGATGCGGTGATGGGTACGATGGTCGTTTTTCATGATATGACCGAAATTATTCAAGCCCAGCATGAAGCGGAACGCGCCCGCGAGTCGGCGGAGCAATCCACCCGCGCAAAATCCGATTTTCTTGCCCGTATGTCCCATGAGATGCGTACACCCATGAATGCGATTATTGGGATGACCTCCATCGGAAAAGCCGCGCCGGATATTGAGAAAAAGGATTATTCTTTCCATAAAATTGGGGACACATCCATGCATTTGCTCGGCTTAATCAACGACATATTGGATATGTCCCAAATCGAAGAAGGCAAACTGGACCTGTCATACGGCGTATTTAACTTTGAAAGCATGGTGAACCGTATCGTGCGGGATATGAGCCTGCGCGCGGCGGAAAAGGAACAGCATTTAGTCGCTGAAGTGGATAAAAATATACCCTTGACGGTTATTTCAGACGAACAGCATTTGGCGCAAGTTATCACAAATCTCCTTTCAAACGCCGTAAAATCTACGCCGGAATATGGTTCCATCAAGCTGTCCGCAGTAAAAACAGCCGGTACCAGCACTTCTTGTACCATTCGGGTTACGGTGAAAGATACAGGAATAGGGATATCGAAAGAACAGCAGGAGTACCTGTTCACTCCCTTTGAACAGGCGGACGGAAGCGTTTCCCGTAAATTTGGCGGCGTAGGCCTCGGCCTGTCCATTTCAAAACGCATTGTGGAAATGATGGGCGGAACGATATGGGTAGAATCAGAACTTGACAAGGGCGCTTCCTTTATTTTTGATATTGCGGTTCAGACAAACGCGGAAGACACTGTAAACGATGAAACGGCAAACCATCCTGACGGCGGAAATTTTACCGGGAAACGGATATTGATCGCAGATGATGTGGAAATAAACCGGGAAATCATTGCGGCGCTCCTTGAAGGTACCGGCGTAGAGATCGACTTCGCCTTTGACGGAGCGGAAGCGGTAGAAAAGTATTTATCGGCTCCGAATGCGTATGGGCTGATTTTTATGGACATACAGATGCCCGGCATTGACGGGTACGAGGCGACAAGGCGCATTCGTTCATCCGGTTTGCCGGAAGCGGATCAAATTCCTATTATTGCCATGACCGCCAATGTTTTTCGGGAAGATGTTGAACGCTGTCTTGCGGCCGGCATGAACGGTCATCTTGGAAAGCCGATTGATGTAAATGAAGTGATCGCAAAATTAGGGGAGTATCTGCGCTGAATGCCTATACAGGGTATACTGCCATAGGATATGGGTGTTTTTAATACACCGATACTGCGCGCCGCCCTTCCCCTGCCGTGGCGAGGATTCTACGGGTCAGCCCGGGTCGTCCGCTTTGTCTTGATAGCGTTGGGCGCGGCTTGTGCGGCGTGGGGTTGCATCGCCGGGTTCCGGGGTTGTACTTCCCGGAGAAATGGGCTGTGCGAAAGGGTTAGGTAGGGCGGATCCGGAGTTGGGAGTATCCACAGGACGGGCGTAGGGGTTTGGCGTTCCCGTAGGCGTACCCGAAAGTGTGCCCGCCTGGGTAAAAGGATTCGTTGCGGAGGGCGCGTCGCCTGACGGTGTTGTGTCCGGTGCGGTTTCCGGTGCCGTGCCGGTGGGTCGGGCGTAGGGCGAGGGCGCGCCGGGACCGGCTGGTTTTTGCATGCCGGGAGCGCCCTGCGGCATACTTCCCGGAGGCACGGGGCCGCTTGTGGTGGGCGCGGCTACCGCGCGGCGGGCATAGGGGCTGGCGGCGCCCGGTCCTGGTTTCCCGGCCGCGCCTGCTGGCTGCTGTGCCGCCCGACGGCTGGCTGCGGCGGCCCCAGCCGCGGCTTTACGCTTTTTATTTTGGTTCAGCGCATAGGCGTATACGCCGCCCGCACCGCCGATCAGCACCACGCCCGCGCCGATGAGGCCCCAGGGTGCGCCGGCCTGGGTTTCCCTGCTCTCATCGTCATAAGTGATGGGGATCATGGTGCCGATCACGAAATCATCGGGGGTGGGGGAAAGCGTCATTTCGCCAGTCATGGAATCGGGTACGGTTTCCCAAACAGACGGGGCATCCGGCGGCTCCGCCTTGTTGGCTCCCGGGTCCTTCAACGCCTTCCATACCTTGCCGTCAAAGCTTCGCAGTTCGCCTGCGCGCACGATTTCACCGCTCACCCACGGCTTCACATCGCTGGGGATCATGCTGGGCGCGGGGGTGGAATAGGGGTCAAAGGGCGCGTAGCTGGGACTGAGACCGGTATTCTGCCAGGCGCCCACGTTCCAGTCCTCCACGGAATTAATCTTCCCGGGGCTGGCGGTGCCGGTGGAATTAGCGGTGCCTGAGGAGGTATTGCCGCCGGTGTTTCCACCGCTGGTGCCGCCGCTGATATTGTTATTCAGGCCCTGCAGGTATTCGTTGCTGTTTACAAAACTGCTGAATTCAGCCAAGCTCAGAACATGCATCATATCCCCGCGAACCCAACCAATGGTACCGCTTTGGTTAACGTTGTACCAGGTCTCTCCGTTCACTTCCCTGCTGCCGTACACCAGCATGAACGCGTACATGTTGAGCTTCTTGATAATCGATCCGTTTGGCGTGGCGCGGAAATTTACATCATTCCTGGTGACGTAGGCGTAGCTGGACTTGGCGTTTGGGTCATAAGGGGCCGGTGTGGCATTGGGGGTGGGAGTAGGTGTGTTAAAGGATTGCAGGTAGGCGTTCACTTCCGCGTCGCTCATCTTGCGCATCTGGTCCTGCCGGATATAGCCGATATACTCGCGATAGGCGCTGATATGCCAGCCTGTGCCCTCGCTATACAGCTGTCCGCTCACGTACACCACCGTGTCTATGGGGAGCATGCTCTTGATCTCCGCCTGCACGCTGGTCACGTTGCGCATGGGCACGTTTTCGCCAATGGTGATGAAATACCCCGTCACCTGGGAGGGCGCCTGTGTGGGCACTGGGGTGGGCGGAGGCGTGGGCGTAGCGTGATCCTGTTTGTATTTGTCGATGATCGTCTGAGCTTCGGCTGCGGTGATATGCCGGGTGGCGCCGTCCTGCACGATGCCGATCTTCCGGTCGTCGCCCAGGACGGTCTGCGCGCCGCTCCATACGGTGCTGCCTACGGTGACCTGCCCGTTCAAATAGAGCAGCGTATCATTAGGCAGGGTAACAATGATGGATTTATCATCGCTGCTGGCATTGTCCCGAAGTGCCGTTTGGGAGGTGGTAACGGCATAACCCATGTACATGTCGGTTTCAACGATCTTGTAACGGAAGATGACGGTGGCGGGGTCCGCCGTACCTTGGGCGCTTACCTCTACGGTGACTTGGGTGGCGCTGCCCTCAGCCAGGGTGTACTCAGCGGGGATTCCTTGCGCTTCCGGCATGATGGGATGGATCCCTTCCTCCAGCATCCGCTCCTGGGGCGGGATGATGTCCCTCTCCTCCATGTTTACATATCGGATTGTGATCTGTGCGGAAACGGGCGGCTTGTGGTACGTGAAGGTGACCTGGGCCGGAGTTGCGTTACCCTGCTGGTCGATTTTCACCGGAACAGAGGCGGAGCTCCCTTCCACGAGGACGTATCCCTGGGCAAGGTCCACAGGATTTGGCGTAATGGGATATTCGCCCTCCTCCCTTTCGATCTCCTGGGGAGAAGCTACGTCCCGGCCGTCCCGGTCCACAAAGCGGACGGTGAATCTACCCTTGACCGCTGCCGCTTCGCTGGGGGCCGGCACATCCGTGGGAGTGGGCGTATCCGTGGGGGCCGGCGTATCCGTGGGGGCCGGCGTATCCGTGGGAGCGGGCGTATCCATGGGGGCGGGCGTATCCGTGGGAGCCGGCGTATCCGTGGGGGCGGGCGGATCGGGAGGAGGGTCCGGCTGCGTG
>WRHG01000161.1 GCA_009783365.1 Clostridia bacterium
GATGGCCTCCCGGAATCCCTCGCTCCTATGCCGCGCCGGCACCGAGCCGGGCAGCCCCATCACCTCGATCACCCGGCCTCCCGCCTCTCCCAGCAGGCCGGCCACGAATTCCCCCGCCATCCGGCCGATCTGCCGGTTATCCGCCCCGATGAACATGGTATAGCCGTCCCCGTCGATTTCCCGGTCAATGACGATCACCGGAATGGACTGGTACGCCTTCTCCACGGCGGGGGTCAGCGGCTCCGCCTCGTTGGGCGATATCATCAGCAGGTCGATCCCATATCCCAAAAGCTTTTCCACATCCCGGACCTGCCTTTGGCTGTCCTGGGCGGCGTCCAGGAAAATCACGCGCAGGTTGGGATACTTGGACGCTTCGTCCTTGATTTCGCTGTTCATCACCACGCGCCAGGGCTCCCCCAGGTTCGCCTGGGACATGCCGATCAAAAAGGTCACCTCGTCCGCCTCGTCCCATGGCCCGGCCGGGCCGCAGCCGCCCGGCAGAAGGGCCAGCAGCAGCGCCGACAGAAGCGCCGGCAGCCCGGCGCGGCGGAGCCTTCCCCCACGCCGCCCCATTTACAGGACCCCCTTTCTGTACTCGGCCGGCGACACCCCGTTTTTTTTCTTGAATGCCGTGCTGAAATAATGCTGGCTGCGATACCCGGCCCTGGCGGCGATATCGCCGATCTTCGCGAAGGGGTCCCGCAGCAGCTCCTCCGCCTTGCCGATCCGCACCCGAATCAGGTAGTCGATGAAGGAGAGGCCCAGCTCCCGCCGCATGAGCCTGCTCAAGTACCCGGGGCTGATGCCCAGCGACCCGGCCACGTCCTGAAGGGACAGCGTTTCCTCAAAGTAATGGGTGTCGATGTACGCCTTGCACAGATCCACCATGGGCGCCCGGGTTTTTTCCCGGGAGATTTCCTCAAGAAGCTGCTGATAAGCCTCCGGCACCCCTTCCAAACCTCCCTTGACGGGGGTTTGCAAAATGCGCACCCTCAAGGCCAGGCGTTCCATAACGGCCTCCGCCAGCGAAGCCGCGAGGGTGTGCCACGCATCCGGGTCCGGCATGGGGAAGATGGCCGCCACCCGGTTCAAACCGTCCAGAAAAACAATGGGCCCCCAGGCCGCCGGCAGCTCCTCCGCGATCACGCCCTGCGCCGCCAGCAGCCTGCGCCGCCAATCCCCCTCCCCGGTACCGGACAGGTCGGCCTTAAGCAGAAGCATCCCGGAATCCGGGGCAACCTCCAGGCCGAAGAACGCCAGCTGCTCCCCTATTTCCGCGCCGGTGAGGCGGCCGCACACCCAGTCGTTCCAAAAGCGCTCCCGGATGTAGGGCATGTTTTGCTGGAGCTGACGGCTCGCCCAGCGGGTGTACGCGCTTTCCCGGCGGGCAGCCGTGAGGTTTTCGCCCGCCATCCGCAGCACGTCGCGGAGCTGGGCCCCCTGGATGGGTTTCAGAATATAGTCAAAGACGTTCAGCCGCACCGCCTGCTGCGCGTACGCAAACTCGTCGTGGCCCGTCACCACGATCACCAGGCAGCCGGGCAGGGCCTCACGGAGCCTTCCGATCAGGTCCAGGCCGCCCAAAAACGGCATACAAATATCCACCAGCATCAAGTCGGGCCGCAGCGCCAGCGCCTTTTGCAGCGCGGTTTCGCCGTCCTCGGCCTCCCCGGCGACCTCCATGCCGAGGGAAGGCCAATCCACGGCGCTTCTCAGCCCTTTCCGGATCTTCGGTTCGTCATCCGCGATGAGAACCCGCAGCGGTTCCATATGCCTCATCCTTCCAATATGGGATGCCAGATCTCAAACGTCGTCAACCCGCCCGGGACGCTGGAAAACCGGATGCCGTAAGCCGGCCCGAAGGACAGCCGGATGCGCGCGTGCACGTTGAACAGGCCGTATCCCGGCTTGTCGCCGGGGGCGCTGTCCTCCAGCAGCATCTGCGCCAGCTCCGCCGTTTTCTTCCCGGCGATGCCCGCGCCGTCGTCGGCCACGGCCAGCACCAGGGCGTCCCCCTCCCGCCGCGCCGTGACGGCCACCGTGCCGCTGCCCCGCTTTTCCTTCAGCCCGTGGTAGATGCTGTTTTCCACCAGCGGCTGCAGAATCAGCTTGAGCACGCGGCAATCCAGAAGGCTGTCGTCACAGCCGACGGAGTAGGTGAACTTGTCCTCGTACCGGGCCTTCTGGATGATCATGTAGCTGCGCGCGTGGTCCAGCTCCTGCCTGAGGCTCAGCATCTCCTCTCCGTTGCTTAAGCCGATCCGGAACAGCTTGGTCAGCGCGCCCACCATCTCCACGATGTCGCCGGCCTGGTGGTCCTGCGCCATCCATTGGATGGTGTCCAGCGTGTTGTACAGAAAATGCGGCTTGATCTGCGCCTGCAGGATCTTCAGCTCCGCCTCCCGCTTGCGCTGCTGCTCCGCGTAAACCAGGTCGATGAGCTTGCGGATCTCGGCGATCATGTTGTTAAAGCCGTTGCCCAACTGGCCGATTTCATCGTCGTACTTGCTTTTGAAATGCACGTCCATATCGCCGCTTTCGGCCCGTTTCATCAGCCGCCGGAGCTTGCTCAGGGGCTTGGCGATGGAGGATGTGAATATCAAGGCCACCCCGATGGCGATGATCAGCGTCGTGCCGGTGATCCAAAAGGTGACGTTGCGAAGGTTCACCACCTCGGCCAGGGTTTCGTTGAGGGAGAAGATGCCCACGATCTTCCAGCCGGTGTATTCCGAATCGCTGACCAGGATTTGGTAGCGGGCGCCGCCGATGACCTTGACCACGCTTCCCGGACCGTTCAGCCATTGGCTTCGGACCCGGTGGACCACCTTGTTCACCGGCGCGTATACCACGTCCCCCGCGGCGTCCGTCACATACAGAAAGCCGCTTTTGCCGAATTTAATGTCCTTGATCGCCCGCTCTATCACGTCCAGCTTCATGTCAATCAGCACGACGCCCAGGTAGGCTCCGGAGGCCGGCTCCCGAAGCGCCCGGACGATGGAAACCACGTCGTCCGCGCCCACGTTTTGGCCTGCCCGGATGTTCCGGCCGCTTGGCTTGCTGATGAGCTGCGTTTTTTCGGGATACCGCATGGCGGTTTGATACCAGAACTCCCCGGTCAGCGGGTCCCGGGCAACCCGGGTGATCTCGTTGCTCAGGGCGTCGTCCTGGGCGTTGACCAGCAATATGCCCGATATCTCGGGATGGAGGCGGGTATACTTGGCGAGCTCCAGCCGCAGGGCCTCCTCCATCTCGGCGCGCAGGAGGGCCGGCGTATCCACGCCGGCGCGCAAAAACCACGCCGTGTTTTCGTTCTGCGCAATCAGGCGGGCGATGTTTTCCATGTCGCGGATATAGTATTCCACGTTGTTTTTCACCTGATCGATCATCGCCGCGGTGTGGGCGCCGGCTTCCTCCTCCATGGAGCGCGTGTACAGGATATTGCCGATCACGCCCACCGTGGTGAAGGGCAGCAAAATGAGGATCATGAAATACAGAAGCAGCTTGGTTCGGATGCTTCTGCTGTTCAGAAACCTCAAAAAGCGCCGCATAGGCGTCACCCGGATTCTATGGGATGGTTGTATGGTATCATTGAACCGGGCGGATGTCAACGCGCCGCCCATACAGGGGGGGCTTGCGGGGTGCGCCGGGTTTCCCCCTTATTTCCCCCGGAGCGCATAACCCAACGCGCGGCGTTTCTGATGATGATTATCCAGACAGAAGCAAAGATCCCATTTTTTCAATAATTTTTAGTTGCCGAGCCGGAACCCCTCCGGGTTCACGAGCATCCGCGCGAAGGGTATTTTGTTTTCGGCATCCGGAACGCGTCCGTTTTCATACTCGAACGGCACGCCGTTTAGCACCGTGGAGTTCACGTATGCTTCATAGCCATTTAACCTGAACCGCTCAACATCAAATTCCGCATTAAGCATAAGGTCGGTCATAGCGGCAAGGCATTCCTTGGCAGGCAGCCCCGTCACTGCCGCTGCGGTCGCCGCGTATACAAGCAGGCGCTCCCGCTCGCCTTCGCCGGCCAGCATAAGCCACACATAATGCGGGCTGAACCTGATGGTAGCGACCAGGCTCCCTTTATTATTGCGGATTCCATACTGAAACCCGCCTTCCACCTTGTCGCCGCCCCGTGTAAAATCTTCCAGGCTTTCCTGTATAATGACCGGCGTACCCAGTTCTGTGGCCGCTTCGTTATACCGCTCCAAAAACACTTCCATAGAGGGGATTGCCTCTTCTTCGGGCTTGGCTGTCTGGTCGCCCCAGTTGTATGGGGTGTCTTGAGCAATGGGCTCTTCGGGTTCGGCGGGATGATAGAACCCGCCCTCGCCGTAAAGATACATCCCTATTGCCAAAAACGGGTTGACAATGGAATCATCCCAGTCGTATATCCATTCAGGCACATCAGGCACGAAGCGTCGTTTAACAGTAACCTGCTCCCATCCCGTTAACGGCTCCTCCGTGTGATCCAGAAAATCTTTGGCAGCCTCTGTTGTTATGTCGGATATCTCCGGCATATCGCCCCAATTTACGCCCATTAACGATACGTAGTAA
>WRHG01000162.1 GCA_009783365.1 Clostridia bacterium
TGAAAGGTTTTGTAGTAGTGATCCTTTATCATTTTCAAGTCCTCCATGTACTTGGGCACGTCCATGGCGAAAACGCGCGTCAGGAGCAACCTGTCCAATGAAACGACATAAGCGGTTTTTTCATCAACGGCTTCTTTATTATAAAAATCATAATCCAGCAGCATGATGCACCTCCATATTTCAAACGGCTCAAGCACAACGCCTAAATCACCCCAGATATCTTTGCGTTTATCCGGGTACGCAAGGGCGAGCGCCTGATAATCCTCGTCACAAATTACCAGATCAATATCGGCGCCGGATTTTCTTAGCCCGTAATACTCCATGGCCATTCCGCCTATTAAAATAGGCTTTTGGGTAAACCGCAGTCCTCTTCTCTTTACTTGTTTTTCAAGCAGTTCAATTACCGCCGGCATTATATTCCCCCGAACAAGATTTCATCGCTTTCATGGTTACTAAGCCGCCAATTGCGGCGTCCCTCCGATTTGCTCCCCATCAACATACAAACCGTATCGCCGGGTCGTAAATCGAAGCGCGCGATATTTGGGGTTTTCCGGCCCGCTATGGTATGCGCGCGTCCCCGCGTGCGCGCCGTTCCCGGGTTATCCCGGCTACCGCGCCCCGGGCCTAGCCGGCCATATAGTTCTCGATATCCTGGACCGTCTTGACGATATCCTTGGACAGATTGACGCAGCCGGTCTTGGTCAGGATGATGTTGTCCTCGATCCGTATGCCCACGCCCTCCTGCGGGATGTAGAGGGCCGGCTCCACCGTATAGACGGCGTTTTCCAGCATCGGCTTGTCCGGCATGACGGCCAGGTCGTGCAGGTCCAGGCCGAGGGGATGGCCGATGCCGTGCCAGATATAGTTTGCCGCGTCGGCCTCGTCCTTGATGAGCTTGATGCTTTTAAGCGCCTTTGCCAAAAAGGACCGGTACAGCTCGTTCATCCTTTTTTCGGTAAACCCGTCCTTCAGTTCCGAAAGAAGCAGGCGGTTGCCCTCCAGCACGATGTTGTAAAGCTCCTTTTGCCTTTGGGTAAATTTGCCGTTCACCGGGTATGTCCGCGTAACGTCGGATACATACCAGCCCGCGTGGGCGCCCAGGTCCATCAGCAGAAGATCGCCGCTTTGGAGCCGGTAGTTGTACGCGTTGTAGTGCAGAATGAGCGCGTTTTTCGCGCCCGCGATCACGGAGCGGAAACGGGGGCGGCTGTTTTTCATCGTCAGGATATGCTGATAATGGGAGGCGACCTGATACTCGTACATGCCCGGTTTCAGCACGCGCATCACGTGTTGCAGGGCTTCCCCGGCGTAATCCACCGCCAGCTGGATTTGGGCGTGTTCCTCGGGATGCTTCACATTCCGCAGCCTGCTGAGGATTTCCAGGGCGTTGCAAATCGCGACCGCCGGGTATTGGTTCCTGACGGTTTGCGCAAAGCGGCGGCTTAGGGTATCGGGCTCGTGCAGCTCCGCGTAGTGGGAGAAAACATAGAGCTTCGCGACATAGCCGTCGTAGAACATCCGCTTGGCAAACTCCGCCTCAAAGGCGGCGGTATACCCGACGTTTTCGATGCCGGAAACTTCCTTCGCCTCGTCCATCCGCATGAACAGCGCGTGCCATCGTTCATACATTTCGTCCACGGGCGGGATATACAGATTCTCCCTGACCGTCCCGTTCACCTTGGCAATCGTCAGCACCATGTTCTCGCGGCCTATGCCGGTCAGGTAAAAGAAGTTCCGCTCCACGGAAAAGGGATAGAAAAACTGATCGTTCGTATCCCGGGAAAAAGCGCCCGAAAAGAACACCGCCACAGAATTGTCAGACATCTCCGCCGCGAACCGCGTCCGGTTTGCCGCAAAAACTTCCGCTTTCATCGCTTCAGACCTCCTTTACAGCAACATGAAGATAGCATTTTCACGGGCGTCCTGTCAAGCCGGGCAAACCGCGTCCGGCGCGGTGCGAAAGCCTGAAAACGGAACATGCAAAAAACATGAAATCAGCCTTTGACAACGCGTTGCGGGCATGATATGATCCAGAAAAGATCAACCAAATTGAAAAGGAGGCCACTATCTCATGAAAAGAAAAGGCGCGGCTTTTCTTAACGTCCTGTTGACCCTGGCGATGGTTCTCTCGGTCTGCATCATGCCGGGCGCGGCGGAAAGCGGCAGGGACGACGTCACCATCGCCGTCGTATCGGAATGGGCGACGCTGGATCCCATGATCGCCAACGACCTGTTGGCGTTCACCTGCACCAACCAGTTTTTCGACACGCTCGTGCTGCTCAAGCAGGACGACAACACGCTGTTCCCCGGCCTGGCCACCGCCTGGGATATCTCCGGCGACGGCCTGGAGTATACGTTCCATCTCCGGGAAGGCGTAAAGTTCCATAACGGCGAAACCATGACCGCGGACGACGTGGTTTTCTCCTTTGACCGGGCCGCGGCCTCCACCCCCACGGCCAGAATCACCGGCGCCATCGAAAAAACAGAAAAGATCGACGACCTGACGGTCAAGGTCACGCTGCAGTATCCGTACGGGCCTTTCCTTTCCTGCGTCTCCATGCCGAACTTGGCGGTTGTATCTCAAAAAGCCGTTGAGGAAATGGGCGACGAGGCGTTCGCCAGGAATCCCGTCGGCACGGGGCCCTATGTGTTCGTGGAGTGGAAGCCCGGCGACAGGCTCATCATGGAAGCTTTCCCGGATTACTGGCGGGGCGAAGCCGCCGTCAAGAACGCCAGCTTCCGGATCATCACGGACGCCACCACCACCACCATCGCCCTGGAGAAGGGCGAGATTGACATGATCATGTCGGTCACGCCGTCCGAGAAGCAAAACATCGTGGACAACGCGAACCTCTTCTACAGCGAAACTTCCTCCGGTTCCCCGTGGTTCCTGGCGTTCAACATGGAGCAGGGCCTCTTCACGGATCCGCTGCTCAGGCAGGCCGTGGCCCACGCGGTCAACGGAGAGGACATCATCATCGGCGTCCTGGAAGGGAACGGCCTGCCCATCGACGCGCCGATGACGCCCGAAGCCTTCGGCTATCCGCACGGGTTTGAGAGAACCCCCTACGATCCGGCCAGGGCCAAGGAGATCCTCGCGGAAGCCGGGTACCCGGACGGGCTAGACATCACCCTGAAGACCATCGAAAGCCCCAACTACGCGCGGCCCGGCGAAATCCTGCAGGAACAGCTGCGGGTTGCCGGCTTCAACTGCAGGCTGGAGCTGATGGAAAGGGGCGCGTTCCTGTCCGACGCCTACACAAACGGCCAGTATGAGCTCATGTTCACCTCCCTTACCGCCCTGATCCCGGACGCCGACATGATCACCTACACCCGCTTCCACAGCGCGTACAAGGGCAACGGCATGAACTTCACGTACACCGATATACCGGAAATGGACGTGCTGCTGGAACGGTCCAGGGCGACGACGGACGCCGCGGAGCGCGAACAGATTTTCCGGGACATCTATGAAATGAACAAAGAAGTGGTCATCTACGTCCCGCTGTACGTGGGCATGAACGGCACGGCCTGCGTCGCGAACCTGAAAGGCCTTGCCGCCCATATGGCGCAAAGGTATTTCATCTACGACCTGTACTGGGAGTAACATCGTAAAACGCCTTTAAGGCGCGGACTTGCGCGGGCAAATCAAAGGGAGCCTGCCCTTGTGGGCGGGTTCTCTTTGAAATATAGTCCGGATTGCGGACGAAAACCTGTGGAATAGGGGAGGAACCATGCTAAAATACATCGGCAAAAGAATACTGATGATGGTTCCGGTCATTGTGGGCGTGTCCTTTATCATATTCTCGATCATGAACCTTACCCCCGGGGACCCCGCCAGGCTCATCCTGGGCGAAAACGCCGATTATGAAGCGGTCCTTGCCCTGCGGGAGGATCTGGGGCTCAACGACAACTTCTTTGTCAGGTACGGCAGATATGTGCTGAACGCTTTCCGGCTGGATTTCGGGCAATCCTACCGAACCAGGCTCCCCGTGTACCAGGAAATATTCGCCAGGTTCCCCAACACCCTCGCGCTGGCCTTCTGGGGGATGGCGCTGGCGGTCGTCATCGGGCTGCCAATCGGGGTGATCTCCGCGGTGAAGCAGTATTCGCTGATCGACGGGGTCAGCCTGGCGGTGGCGCTGATTCTGACCTCCATGCCGGCTTTCTGGCTCGGGCCTATGCTTACTCTGTTGTTTGCCCTAACGCTCCGGCTGCTTCCATCCATAGGGGTGGACTCGCTGAAGCATTACATTCTGCCCTGCACAACCCTTGCCGCCGCCATGATGGCTTCGCTCATTCGTATGACCCGTTCCAATATGCTGGAGGTTATCCGGCAGGACTATGTACGTACCGCAAGAGCGAAAGGTGCAAGCGAGCGTATTGTTATATACCGGCATGCTCTGAGGAACGCCTTGCTGCCGGTCATCACCATCATTGGCTTGAATTTCGGCGGCCTGCTCGGCGGTACTATGATTATTGAGAGCTGTTTCGCCATGCCCGGCCTCGGCACCAGAACAATCGGGGCCATACGCGAGAACGATACCCC
>WRHG01000163.1 GCA_009783365.1 Clostridia bacterium
AACACGCCTGTCCGCCGTTGTGCACCGATACGTGCATAAGATTACCATACTTTTTGACGAAAACGATCCGCCTAGGCCAGGCCATAAGCGGAAATGGACAATGGATATTGAGGCGGCGATCCCAAAAAGCAGGGGGAGGAGTGGTAGCTCCAAGGGGAATCGAACCCCTGTTTTCGCCTTGAGAGGGCGACGTCTTAACCGCTTGACCATGGAGCCGAGATGGCTGGGGAACTAGGATTCGAACCTAGACAATACGAGTCAGAGTCGTAGGTGCTACCGTTACACAATTCCCCATCAACGCCACTACAAAAGTTATTATAAGAGACGGTGAAAACGCTGTCAAGCCTTTTTTCGCCCCGGTTACACTGAAAGACCAGCTAAAAGAGCAGTTGTCCCAGAAAGGCAAAGACGCAGGCAAACAGAGCTACCGTCAGCAGCCCCCGATTCATCCAGCCTAGCGTCAGGGCGGCCAAAAGTCCGCAGAATGCGCCTGCAAGGTTGCCGGTGCTGTAAAACGCGGCTGGAAACGTCATGGCGCCCAGCACCGCGTATGGCACATAATACAGGAAGGATTGGAGAAAGCGGTTGTGGACGCGTCCGCGAAGGACGGCCCACGGAAGCATTCGAATCAGGTAAGTGACCGTGGCCATCATCCATAAATAAGAAAAGAATGCTGGATTGTCCATCAAGCTGCGCCTCCCGGCTTGTTAATCCGAGAGGGCACGGCAGTTGCTTCTTCAGACATGGGCATCAACCATGCGGCCAGGGCGGATGCGGCTACGGCGCATATGATGATTCGGAAGCCGTCCGTGATCAGCGAAAACAAGGGAACATAGGTAAAAAGGCAGCTCATGCCCACCGCCGCAAGCACCGCCAGACGGAGGTTGGACTGCCTGCGAAAAGGCGGAAGCATAATGGCAATGAACATCCCATACATCGCAATGCCAAGGGCTCCGGCCAGGGAAGGGGGCAGTGCGCCTCCGGCTATCGCCCCCAGCAGGGTACCAGTGGCCCAGCCCAGGTATGGGCCGTTGGTCAACCCGTATAAATAGGCGCGCCCCACCTGACCCGGCTGACCGGATGCCACCGCAAACACCTCATCTGTATGGCAAAAGGCGATGGTCATGCGGTGAAACAGAGTCATGCTTTCATCCAGCTTTTGACTAAGGGATAGGCCCATCAAGGCATACCGAAGATTGACGGTGGCTTGGGTAAGTGCCGTTTCCACAAGGCTTCCGCCTTGCGCCATCACAGAAAGGCCGGCCATTTGTCCTGCGCTGGTCACATTGCATAGGGATAGAAGCAATGCCTGCCAGGGATGCAGCCCCGCCACAGCAACGGCTTGAATTCCAAAGGCGAAGGAAACGGAAACATATCCAAGCGCAATGGGTAACCCATGTAGAAGGCCTCTTTTGTAGGATTGGATCACCGTGGTCCTCTCTTTCCTCATGAAACAGCGTCCCGGCGCCTATACCTTCCTCCTTGCGCTCCATGGCGAACCAAGACGGGAGCCGGTTCCTGGAGCAAGAGTCCGGTCAGTCCTGAAGGTCATAGACCGTAGGGGAGAGAATGCCCACATCGGGCAGGTTGCGATATTTTTCATTATAATCCAAGCCATATCCTACCACAAAAGCGTCCGGAATCTGGAAGCAGGTATAGTCCACCGTCAACGGCGCCTCCCGGCGTGTAGGCTTATCCAGCAAGGCAACGATGCGCAGGCTTGCCGCGCCGCGCCCGGTCAGGATCCTTTTCAGGTAGTTCAGCGTCATGCCTGTGTCTACGATGTCCTCCACAAGAAGTACGTCCCGGCCTAGGATGCTACGGTCCAAGTCCTTAACGAGCTTCACCTCGCCGCTGCTGACGGTGCTGGCTCCGTAACTGGAGGTGGACATGAAATCGATTTCCAGCGGCAGGTCTATATGGCGGATCAAGTCGCAAAAAAATACGGAAGCGCCTTTCAAGATGCAGATCATGAACGGCTCCTTCCCCTGATAGTCCTGGGTGATGCGTCGCCCCAGTTCCTCCACGGCGGCCTTCAACTGCCTGCTGGTATATAGAATACCGGTGAGGTCTTCACGGAGTCTGCTTTGTAATTCCATGGGGAGTCACTCCTTTACGTTACGATGGATATGCCGGCGGCATTCAGGGATAGGGAAGATTAGCCGGGGATTGTAAAGCCCATAGGTTCTGAGCGTTGTTTGGGAAACGTGAGGCTTCTCCCGCGCCCACGCCAGCCACCCATAGCACGTCGCTTCCCATAGCCACAACCGGCCAAGCGGCACGGAATGGTCTGTCTACCTTGCGGTCCGTGAAGTACCGGCGCAGCGTCTTGCTTCCGCTTGCGCCAAAGGGGTGAAAGCGATCCCCCGGTTGCGGGTAGCGAAGGACCGGGTTATGGGACAGCAATGCCGGACTCAGAGGCAGTGCGGTGCAGCCCAGGCCGGCGGAAAACGGTTGTCCGCCAAAGAACTTTAGCTGAAAGATATGGGGACCTAGACAATACTCTCCAGACCGGGGCAGGACGCCCAGCGGGGTCATATCCTGGAAGGGTTCAAGCGGAGAGCCGTCCTGGCGCATCAGGTGCAAAAAAGAACCGGTGCGGTCTGCCAGAAGGCCTTGGGGCAGATTCATCCGGCCCCGTTCCAGGACCAAATGATAGAGGCGCAGGGAGTCCGTCAGAGACAGTGCCCTCTCCGAGGGGAGTGCGGCTGTCTGATAACCGGCTCCGCCTGGCGCAGAGCCGCCGGCAAGGCGGGGCAGGATCGAATTGCAGGCTTCATGGACCCACATCCGCAATACCCGTAAAAGAATGGCCTGAGGTAGCGGTTTCAGCAGATCGCAACGCAAGGCACAGGCGCCGGGCCAGGTGATTTGTGCGGCGCGGAGGTTCTCCGCTGCCATGGCCCCCAGGCAATCCTCATCCCATTGGAGCTGCATGGCGGTTTGCGCCATGTGCTGAGACGCCTTGGGCTGACAGGCGGTCAGGAGGGGCATCGCCTGCAGGCGAAGCTGGTTGCGCAAGCAGCAGGGCTCGGAATTGCTGGGGTCCTCCCGATAAGTCAATCCGTTTCGCTGAAGGGCGGACAGTAGCTCTTCCCGTGGGATTGACAGAAATGGCCGGAGTAAAACCCCTCCGCCAAAGGGTGTCGTGGCTCGCATTCCGCCCAATCCGGCGGTTCCCGCTCCCCGAAGCAGACGCATTAGGATGGTTTCCGCCTGGTCGTCCCGGTGATGGGCCAGGAGAAGTGCATCCGCCTGCAGATCGCCCATTGACGTCTGAAAGAACGCCCGCCGTGCTCGGCGAGCCCGATCTTCCGTCCCCGGGCCGTCCATGCCGCCGGATAGACGTGCATGGTACACCCGTAAAGGCACGCCCAGCTCCCCGCAAAGGGCGGTTACAAAATTCGCGTCCTCCTGGGAACCGGCGCCGCGAAGGCCGTGTTCCACATGTACCGCGGCCAAGCGGAAGCCCTCCTCCTGCCGCAGGGCGGCGGCGGCGTGGATCATTGCTACGGAATCGGCGCCGCCGCTGACTGCGGCCAGCAGCGTTGCATCTTCCCGTAGCAAGGAAGCGGCCTCCAGAATACAGCGCAACGCGGGTACAATCCTCTCTTGCATGAGGGCATTATATCACATGGGCAGAGGTGATGAATAGACTGTAACATTCCGGAAATCCCCGCGGATCCCCTTGCGCTCCCGTGCCCGCATATGTCATAATAACCTGGACAGGCTCAAAATCACAGGTTCGCGCGGATGATAGGCCACGCGCGGAATGATTGGAGAAATAGAACGAAAGGAATGCAAACCATGATGAGAAAAAACGTATGGCTCGCCTTGTTTCTTTGTTTTTGTATGGTGGCGGGCGCAGCCGTCGCAACGGAGGAACAGCCGGCAACCCCAGCGTCTGTAGCGGCTGATCTGCAGGATAGCGCAGCCCTGGCTACAGTCAACGGGGAGGTCATCACCTGGGGAGATATTAAGAGGGAGTATCAGAACCTGGAGAACGAAATGGGCATTTATTACGACATGACCGGCCCGGACAACGTCAATTTGTTCCGGGCCTATGTTCTGGATACCAGGATCACGCTTTTACTGATCCTCCAACAGGCGGCAATCACCGGGCTGAGCCTGTCCCCGGAGGAGCAGGCCGAGGTTTTTGCTTTGGCGGAAGCGGATTGGGAAGCCGCGATCATGAATTATCTCGATTCTTATTATCCTGTATTGAATGAGGAGAGCCCCCGGGAGGAAAAGGATCAGGCCAGGAAGGACGCGGAGGCGTATTATGGAGAGATGGGGTACGACCTGCCCAGACTACAGAAAGAATATCTTCAGGGTGAGCAAATAGGACGCCTGAAGGCCTTTGTCACCCAGGATGTGATGGTTACCGACGCGGATGTGGAAGCGGACTACCAGGCGCGGGTTGCCGCGGACAGGGACATGTTCGAAAACGACCTTTCCGCATACGTAGAGTATAATCGTTATGTGGAACAATCCGCCATGTACGCAGCCATGAGCGGCACCACCAGCGACATGGAACACGCC
>WRHG01000164.1 GCA_009783365.1 Clostridia bacterium
CTCCGGATAACGGAGAATAAAGCCAAAATCCGCAGAATTTTCCGCCATCCAACGAGCTTCCGCGGTCTCTGAAAAATCGGGGGTCATCCTGGGACGTCCAGCGTAATCTTTATTCAGGATGTCACAGCCTAATCCTGTCTGATGTTCGCTGGCGCCTGGAGGAGCCACAACGCCGTCATCTTTCCCGTTCATACTTTGCAGGCGATTCGTATACATGGTCTTTTGAGTACCGTAAGATCGATATCCGCTTTTGAGATATAGGGTATATCCGCTATCTTTGGCAGCGGCGAACATTTCTTCCAGCGCTTCCGCCGCTACGCGTTCCATGTAAACAGATGCGGAAGTCGCGCCCTTTACCGCTGTTTTTACACGATTAAGCGGCTCATAATCCGCTGCCAAGAGATTGTTTTTATTTACCAGCATACTTTCCCGCGCATACAAAGCGGACATGGACACGCCAAAAATCCAGCTGACCGCAGGGAGGTCCTCTCCGGGAAAAGCCTCAGACACATCCCGGTACGGGACTTCTGTTTTCACAGCTTCCAACCCCTGGGCGGCATCTCTCATATCGTCAATCACACTGAAAGCCTCTTCCATGGAGGCGTTTTCGGCGGCAACCGCAAAGCCGCCCGTGACGATCATCAGTAGCGCAAGGCAACAATAACACAACCGGTTCATGGGTTCACCTCGTCGGAAGCGAAATGAATGAGATACTCATAGAGTCTCAAGCGGTGTTTTGAGATGTGAATTTCCATCGGTTCCTTAGATTCGTAAATGGCTTGCGCATGCTCCTTGCCCACATAGCGTACATGCCATGGCTCATAGGAATAGCCGGTAATACTCTCAAAACCCAACTGATAACGAACGATGAAGCCGAATCGATGAGCGTTTTCCGAAATCCAAAGCCCCCCCTTCGTCTTGCCAAAGTTCACATTCAGCCGGGAACTCCCTTTTTGCGAAACATCCATTGCCATGCCGAGCTGATGTTCACTGGCGCCTGGCAAAGCTACCAGCAGATCGGCTTTGGCGCTGCCGATGTTTTGCTTCTTCCTGCTGTATAAGGTGCCTTGTTTACTGAAGCTGCGGTATCCTGAAACGGCGGACAGCGTGATATTGCTTTCCGATTTGGCAGCCTTAAACATTTCCTCCAGAGCGGCGGCTGCAACAGCATTCATAGACTGAGAAGCGCCGGATACATTTGCCTTTCTTACTTCCGGCAGGTAATCGCTGCTGATTATATGCTGTTGGTTTACCAAAAACAGATAACCGTCCGCGTTTTTATCCGGCATGGCAGTATGAAAACTGCCCTCCAATAACGCCGTAGCAAGCACCGTCACGGATATCACCTTTTGAAACAGCAACCTTCCGCACACCCCTTTGTTTTTTCGCCCCAATACTCAACTATTCTTTTCGTCGCTTAGCAAGGCGGCTCCTTCTTTGCACGCAATTTTAATATACCGCGGTTTCGCGCGCAAGGCAACCACTACGCCGTCTTCCCCATGTTCTCGGCTCAAAATACTTCCATACCCGTGTAACCTGGATAGCAAACCGTAATTTTTGAAGGGAATCAACAGTTTCACGGTTTGCAGTCCACCCTCCAACAGATCCTCCAAACGCTGCAGTAACCGCTCCACCCCTTCTCCAGTTCTGGCGCTGAGCGTCACGGCTCCTGGAAACGATTCTTCCGGCCCAACTCGCAAATCGCATTTATTCAGTACGTCAACCCGTTGGGCGGAAGTAGCGTTCAAACTATCCAACACCTCCAGCACCGTGGCATGTTGCGTGAACAGTTCCGGAGATGTCCTATCCGATACGATGACATTCACATCCGCCAGAGCCGCCTCTTCCAGCGTAGCGTGAAAAGCCTTCACCAAATCGTGAGGCAGTTTGCGAATGAAGCCAACAGTGTCCACCACCAGGGCCTTCCCGCCATGGGGCAGCGTGATGGGGCGGGATACGCTGTCCAACGTTGCAAAAAGCTCGTCTTTAACATATACGTCCGAACCGGTTAACAGATTAAACAAGGTGGATTTACCCGCGTTGGTATATCCTACCAGAGCAATGAGGGGGCATTGTGTCTTCTCCCGGCGGTTTCTGCGAAGACCCCTCTGCCGCTCGATTTGCTCCAACTCCTGTTTTAAATCAGCCAATCGTTCACGAATACGCCGGCGATTTACCTCCAGCTTACTCTCGCCGGGCCCGCGAGTTCCGATGCCGCCTGCCAGGCGGCTTAACACAAGCCCCTGCCCAAGCAGGCGCTGGGAGCGGTACTGCAGCTGCGCCATTTCCACCTGCAGCTTTCCCTCCCTGGTATTGGCGCGAGATGCAAAGATATCCATGATCAATGTCGTGCGGTCTACCACTTTCAACCTCAGAAGTTCCTCTAGGCTCTTCTGCATCACGCCGGTAAGTTCATCATCCGCAATTACCAAGTCCGCACGCAAGGCCTGGCATTGCAAAGCCAATTCCTCCGCTTTTCCTCTGCCGATAAAGTAAGTGGAATCAGGTTTGGCCCTCTTTTGCAGCACTGTGGCGATGGTTTCCGCTCCTGCTGTTCTGGCCAGTTCCCGCAACTCTAACAGGGACTTTTCACTATCGATGCCCACCAGTACCGCCTGTTCCGCGGTTTTATCCGTTGCGCTGTTTTCCGCTTTGTAGCGGGCGTCCGTCTCCAAAATCTCCCGTATCCAATCCGCACCTGGAATCAGAAGCGCCGGCACCATAGGCGTTTTGCGCGCCGCGCCCTCCTGTTCCGGGTCCAGAAAGGCGGCCTGGGCGCTAGTAGGCCTGCCTTCGGCATCCACCCCTACGGCGCATATGGCGTCAAAACGGGTGTTGATGAGCGCGCTGATATCCACCTCGCTGAGAAGTCCTTCATTCCCCGGATGTGTGTGGATACAACGTATCATGCACAGACGGCGCCGCCGGCTGCGCAAGACCGCTTCCGGCAGATCAATGCGGTTCGCCCAGCCGATCAGGATATCGGCTATTTCACCATCCCTGCTTATATAAACCGCCATTTCCCTGTTTAGCATGGCGGAACAGGCGCAAAGACGTTTAAGCAAATTTTGCGGCAAAAAAACGTCCGTCGGAACTTCTTCCCCATACCACTGGCAAAGCTCCTCCAGCACGCTTTTTCTGATTCCTTCTATATTTCCGTGAATTTCCGTCATTATGCCTCCACGGCCATCACATGTTCATTCATCCTGCAGCTTCTTCCGGTAATCCGCAATGGCGGAGTGTATGGCTTCCTCTGCCAGCAGCGAACAATGCATTTTTACCGGCGGCAGCCCGTCAAGCGCTTCTGCGACTGCTTTGTTTGTCAGCTCCATTGCCTGCTCAATGGTCTTTCCCTTCACCATCTCCGTGGCCATGCTGCTGGTGGCGATCGCGGCGCAGCAACCGAAGGTCTTGAATTTCACGTCCTTGATAACGCCTTCCTCTACCTGAATATCCATCTTCATGATGTCGCCGCATTTTGCGTTACCCACCGTTCCCGTGCCCGATGCATTGGGAAGTTCCCCCATATTGCGCGGATTTTCAAAATGGTCCATAACTTTTTCGGAATACATAGACTTCTCCTTATGGTCAATAATTGGATCCCGGCGCTTCGACTTTGCATTCTGTCCCTGTCAAATTTTGACTAAGCGGGCTCATCGCCCGCAAGTTTGCGACAACCTTCGGCAGCGTGTCCAGTACTTTTTGCACCTGCGCCTCTGTGTTTTCTCTGCCGAGAGACAGGCGCAGACTGCCATGGGCGTCTTCGTGTGAAAGGCCGATGCCGAGCAGCACATGAGAGGGATCCAAACTGCCGCTTGTACAGGCGGACCCACTGGATCCCTCTATACCCAATAAATCCAATCGCATGAGTAAGGCTTCTCCTTCCAGGTATCGGATCGAGACATTCACATTTCCCGGCAATCGCAAGGTTGGATGGCCATTGAGCCGCACCTCCGGGATAGCCTTTATAATACCTTCAATCAATTGATCTCGAAGAGCCGTCATCTTTGCCCGGTGCCAAGGCAGTTCCTTTTCGGCCAGCTCAATAGCCGCGCCAAGCCCCACAATAGCCGGCAGGTTTTCTGTGCCCGCCCGGAGGCCGCGTTCCTGGGCGCCGCCAAAGATCAGATTGGAAACGCGCCCACGGATGCCTTCGCGGATGTATAGCGCTCCAATGCCCTTAGGTCCATGAAACTTGTGGGCAGAAAGGCTTAGCATATCCACATTCCACGCATTCACGTCCACGGGTACGGCCCCTATTGCCTGTACAGCATCCGTATGGAACAATACGCCGGTCTCCCTAGCGATGGCGCCGATCTCTTGAACAGGCTCCAGGGTGCCGATCTCGTTGTTGGCTGCCATGACGGTGATAAGCGTAGTATCATCCTGTACTGTGCTCGCCACATCCATAGGATTCACCCGGCCAAACTCGTCCACCGGCAGATATGAAACCCGACATCCGTCGTCCTCCATCGCTTGGCATGTGTGCAGTATCGCGTGGTGCTCAATAGTGCTTGTGATAAGGTGCACACGTTTCC